>JBCCMX010000112.1:0-7264 GCA_039026135.1 Pseudomonadota bacterium
GAATATACCTTTCCTGAAACCCCTGTTTGCCATCCTGGTCGGCGGCGGCGTGCTGCAATATGCCAATCAGAACTATGAGATGCTGAAAGCGGAAAACGGCCTCATCCCGCTTATCTGCCTGATCGGCGGCGGCGGTCTTGTGTTTTACGGCGTCAAATCGTTCCGCGCCGAATTTTCGAAAGACGGCGAGGCCAAATAGGGCGGCTCGCCATACAATTCCGTCACTTTGCGGGTCATGACTTCGCCGTACGAGCGGGTTAGGCAGGTGGCAAGACTGACGCGAGTGATTCGATGAAACCTTCTCCCACCCCATTTCCGCTTGGGCCCGCCCATCTGGTCGGCATTGGCGGCATTGGCATGTCCGGCATTGCCGAGATCATGATCAATCTTGGCTACCGCGTGCAGGGCAGCGACATGAAAGAGAGCGCCAATGTCCAGCGCCTGCGCACCAAAGGCGCGGTGGTTCATATCGGCCATGAGGCAGAGAATGTTGCCGGCACCAGCGCGGTGATTATCTCCAGCGCCATTAAGGGTGACAATGTCGAGGTTCAGGCGGCGCGGGCGGCGGGCATACCCGTGGTGCGCCGGGCCGATATGCTGGCTGAGATTATTCGCCTGAAATGGACCGTGGCGGTTGCCGGCACGCATGGCAAGACCACGACCACGAGCATGGTGGCCGCGCTGCTTGACGGCGCCGGCATTGACCCGACCGTGATCAATGGCGGCATCGTGAACGCTTATGGCTCCAACGCCAAGGCGGGCAGTGGCGACTGGATCGTGCTCGAAGCAGATGAAAGCGATGGCACGTTCACCAAGATCCGCGCCACGATTGCGATCGTGACCAATATGGATCCTGAACATATGGAGCATTATGGCTCCATGGATGTGCTGCGCGCCGCCTTCGATACCTATATCGAGAATATTCCCTTTTACGGGTTCGGTGTTCTGTGCACCGACCATCCCGAAGTGCAGGCCATGGTGGCGCGGGTGTCTGACCGGCGCCTCATCACTTACGGGTTCAATGCGCAAGCTGATATGCGCGCGCTGAACCTAACATCTGGGCCGGAAGGGGTGACCTTTGATGTGGTCGTGCGCGGGCGCGCCGATCAGGCCGAACGCACGATTGAAAGCGTCTATCTGCCCATGGCCGGCGAGCATAATGTCTCGAATGCGCTGGCGGCGATTACCGTGGCGGTGGAACTTGGCGCAAGCGATGACCAAATCCGCGACAGTCTGAAAGAGTTTGGCGGCGTGAAACGCCGTTTCAGCCCGGCGGGCATATGGAATGATGTGCGCATCATTGATGATTATGGTCATCATCCGGTGGAGATTTCTGCCGTACTGAAAGCCGCGCGCGCCATGCAGAAGGAAAAGCGGATCATTGCGGTGGCCCAGCCGCATCGCTATTCGCGTCTGAGCGACCTGTTCGACGATTTCTCAAAATGTTTTCGCGAGGCGGACATTGCGCTCATCACGCCGGTCTTTGAAGCGGGTGAGGCGCCCATTCCCGGTATTGATCATGAAGCGCTGGTGCAGAGCATTGCAAGCCACGGGCATAAGGATGTGCATGCGCTTGGCAGCCTCGATGATTTGCCGGCCAAGATCAAAGAGATTGCGCGGCCTGGCGACATGGTCGTCTGCCTTGGCGCGGGCAGCATCTCGGCCCACGCAAACAGCCTGGCTGAGAAACTCGGTAGCTGAGCGTGGCGCAATGGCAGGGCACACTTCCTGAGGTTCGCGGCAAGCTTCTGCGCGGCGCGCCGCTCGCGCCCTATACATGGTTTCGGGTCGGCGGACCGGCGGACGTCCTGTTCCTGCCTGCCGATGAAGATGATCTGGCGGGCTTTCTGAAAGCGCTGCCTGAAACCGTGCCGGTGACCGTTCTCGGTGTCGGTTCAAACACGATTGTCCGCGATGGCGGCATTGACGGCGTCGCCGTGCGCCTTGCCGGGGGCTATTGGGGCCAGATAGACATGCAGGATGGCCTGGTCCGAGCCGGGGCGGGCGCGCTTGATCTATCCGTCGCCAAGGCGGCTGCCAAGGCTGGCGTGTCGGGTCTGTCTTTCCTGTCGGGAATTCCCGGTTCGATTGGCGGGGCTGTGCGCACCAATGCCGGCTGTTATGGCGCCGAGCTGAGCGATGTTCTCAGCGCGGTGGAGGGCGTGACCCGGCAGGGCGAGCGGCAGGTTTTTCTGCGCAGCCAGATCCATTTCTCTTATCGCCATACAGATTTTCCCGGCGATGTGATCGTTACCAAATTGCATCTGAATGGCGGGCCGGCAGCAGACCCTAATACCCTTGCCGAGGAGATTGCGGCGCATCAGGCGCGCCGGGCCGAGACGCAGCCCATCAAGGACAAGACCGGGGGGTCAACCTTTGCCAATCCCGACCCGCCCGGCACGCCGGACCAGCGCTCAAGCTGGAAACTGATTGATGCCGCCGGCTGCCGAGGCTTGCGGGTGGGCGGCGCGCAGGTTAGCGAAAAACACTGCAATTTCCTGATCAATACAGGCGAGGCCAGCGCAGCCGATATTGAGGCGCTGGGTGAGCTTGTGCGCGCCCGGGTGCTCTATCATTCGGGCGTTGATCTGCGCTGGGAAATCCGCCGGATCGGGCGTATACAGGCGCCGATATGAGCGAGTGTCCCATCTCCGGCCATGTCGCACCGGGCTTTGAGCCGGTAGGTGAGGCGTTTGCGGTGAATTTTGCGGAAGATCAGGAGCTCGGCGCTGGGTTTTGCGCCATACTGAACGGCGAGACGGTGGTCGACCTGCATGGCGGCTGGGCCGATAAGCGAAAGACGACGCTGTGGGATGCCAGCACAATCGTCCCGGTTTATTCAGCCACAAAAGGAATATCCGCGCTTGTGCTGGCGCGCGTCATTGATCAGCTGCCGGCCGGCTATAAGACCCTGGTCGCCGAGGTCTGGCCGGAATTTGCGGCGGCGGGAAAAGAGGCTGTAACGATTGCTGAGATGGTGTCGCATCAGGCGGGCCTTAGCGGCTTTGCTGAAGAGATCGATCCGGCGCTCTGGCTTGACCCGCCGGCCTGCGCAGCCGCATTGGCGGCACAGAAGCCCATCTGGCCACCGGGCAGCGCGCACGGCTATCATCCACTGAGCTGGGGCTATTTGATTGGCGAGCTGGTGCAACGGATTGCCGGTCGCAGTCTTGGCACGATCCTGCGCGAGGACATTGCCGGGCCGGCGGGCATTGATTTTCAAATCGGGACGCCTGACACAGACCTGGCGCGCATTGGTGAGATGATGCGCCCGCGCGCCTTGCCAGAGCTTGGCGAGATCAATGCGGCCACACGCGCCGCGTTTCTCACCAAATGGGCCTCGGCCAAACGCGGGGATGCGGCCTGGCGGACCATCGAGATTCCGTCAGCCAATGGTCATGGCGGGGCGAGCGGCGTTGCGGCGCTCTATGGCATCTATGCCAATGGTGGCCGTCTTGGCAGTGCGCAGATCGTGCCAGAGGCAAGTTTTGAGGCGCTGATCACGCCGCGCACGATTGGCCAGGATCTCGTCCTGCCATTTGTTGTCGAATTTACGAGCGGTCTGATGCGCAATAATCTCGGATTTTTCGGGCCCAATCCCAATACGCTCTGCCATGCCGGCTGGGGGGGATCGATGGGGCTTGGCGATCCTGATGAGGGGCTATCGGCGGCCTATGTCATGAACCGCCAGTCCAACAGTCTGATCGGTGACCCGCGTGCACGCCGGTTGGCCGATGCGCTTTACGCCTGCCTTTAGGGCAACTGGCACGCCGTTTGCGTTCCCAATGCGTTAAGAGTTTGGAAACTCTATTAGCAGGTTCACTTGGCCCGGCAGATTGCCGGGCTTTTTTTATCCTGCCGCCGCCAGCGCTTCGGCGGGATCAATGTCACCATCATACAGGGCGCGGCCGAGTATGCTGCCCGAGATGTCACGCACGCCATCATGCGCGCGCAAGGCGTGGATATCGTCCACGCTGGCCACCCCGCCTGACGCAATCACCGGTATTGAGACAGCGTCGGCAATGGCGCCGGTGAAATTCACATTCACGCCTGTCTTCATGCCATCACGCGAAATGTCCGTGACAATCAGCGCAGCCACGCCGCAGCCTTCAAACGCCTTGGCGAGCGAGATGGCCGGCATATCGCTGGTTTCGGCCCAGCCTTCCACCGCCACCATGCCGTCTTTGGCGTCAATGCCAACGGCGACCTGACCGGGCAGGGCGCGCGCGGCGCCTTTGACAAGCTCCGGATCGCGCAGCGCCGCTGTGCCGAGGATCACGCGCGAAATGCCTGCGTCAAGCCAGGCATCGATTTGCGCGCGCGTGCGGATCCCGCCGCCGAGTTGAACAGGCGCGGTTGTCGCGTCCAGAATAGCGCGCACGGCGGTGCCATTCACGCTCTGCCCGTCAAAGGCGCCGTTGAGGTCAACAACGTGCAGATTGGTAAAGCCCATGTTCGCAAACCGGCGTGCCTGGTCGACGGGGTCGGGATTAAAGGCAGTGGCCTGATCCATCTCGCCGCGCAGCAGGCGCACGCAGGCCCCGTCTTTCAGGTCAATCGCAGGGTAGAGTTCAAAACTCATTTCGGTGTCCAGTTCACAAAGTTGGCGAGCATTTTCAGGCCGACGGCCTGGCTCTTTTCCGGGTGAAACTGGGTCGCGAACATATTGTCGCGCGCCACCGCCGCGATGATCGATCCGCCATAATCAGTCGTGGCCGCAATATAGGTCTCGGGTGGGTTCTTATAGGCATAGGAATGGGTGAAATAGACATGCGGGTCATCACCCAGTTCGGCCAGCACCGGGTGATCCTGCACAATGGTGATTGCGTTCCAGCCCATGTGCGGCACGGGCATGCCGGGTGCTGGCTTGATGCGTGAAACCTCGCCCGGGATCCAGTTGAGGCCCGGCGTCTCGCCGTCTTCCAGCCCGCGCGTCGCGAGTAATTGCTGGCCGACACAGATGCCAAGAAAGGGCACAGCGCGTTCGCGCACCGCTTCGGTCAGGGCGCTCAGCAGGCCAGGAACGCCGCGTAGATTATCGGCACAATGGGCAAAGTGACCGACGCCCGGCAAGACAATCCGGTCGGCTTCGGCGACACGCTCGGGCCGACTGGTCACAATCACGTCTAATGCGTCATTAGCCGCCTTGCGCAGCGCCCGTTCAGCCGAATGCAGATTGCCCGACCCATAGTCGATAAGTGCAATAAAGCTCATGGCGCGCCATGTGGACTAGAGCGAGCCCTTTGTCGAGGCGGCAGCGCCGCGCAGTGCAGCATCGGGCGTCACCGCCATACGCAGGGCGCGCGCGACCGCCTTAAAGCAGCTTTCGGCGATGTGGTGACAATTTTCACCATACAGGTTCTCAACATGCAGGCACATGCCACCATTGCCGGCAAAGGCATGAAAGAACTCGCGAAACAGCTCGGTATCCATATCGCCGATCTTGTCGCGGTTAAACTCCACCCGCCAGATTGTGTAGGGGCGTTTGCACAGATCAATGGCGGCGCGGCTCAGCGTTTCATCCATGGGTAGATAGGCATGTCCATAGCGCGTGATGCCGGAGAAATCGCCAAGCGCCTGCTTCAGCGCCTGGCCGATCACGATGCCGGTATCTTCAACCGTGTGGTGACCATCAATGTGCAGGTCGCCTTTCGTGCGGACCGTCAGATCAATAAAAGCGTGGCGCCCGAGCGCATCAAGCATATGGTCGAAGAAGCCGATACCAGTTTCGATATCGGTCTTGCCGCTGCCATCCAAATCAAGCGTGACAGTGATGTCCGTTTCTTTGGTTTTGCGGGTCACGGTGGCGGTTCGGTTGGTCATGGAGCCTCAAATAGTGCGAAATTTTGCTCTGCGCTAGCATCGTTTCGTTCACCACTCCCTAAGCAATGGCGAATAAGTGTCATCGGGATGGGGCTAATATAAGCATTTAGGGCGACAAATTTGACCGTCTTCAAGAGATTCAGGCGTACCATGTCCCGCACAAGTTTCGTGCGGGCCATTCCCGTGATTGCATTCACGATAGCGCTGACATTTTCGTGCCTCTTTTCGGCTGTGCACCTGTTTGGCGCCAAGGCCGCGTACGACCAACGTGAAGCCGCTGCCGCCCAACGTATCATTGCGGCGATCAAGCTCGATATATTGGCAGATGACAGCGAAAGCGTAATTGACAAGCTCAGCCTGTTGGCCCCGCGCAAGGCCCATATTGTGCTGAATGATGGTCGCTCATTCTCGAGTGAGAATGTTGGCGATCTAAAAAAACATGGTGAAACCTATATCATCCATCTCGAAGGCGCGCCGGCTGGCACACTCGTTTATGCCCCAGCGCAACCTTACCAGTCTCACATGTCATTGTTCAGTGTGGCTGCCCTGATCATTTTCGTGACCGGATTTGCGACAATGGTCATGTACTACATCGCCCGCCAGGCGGCCAGTTCGCTGGATGATCTGACCCGTTTGATCAGTAGTGTCAGCCTGAACGGTTTCGAAACAAATTGGGGTCCGAGCCTGTCCTTTGCCGAGTTTCGCCGGCTGCGTTTGTCGGCAGAGCGCACCACGCGCCGGCTCGGTCAGGAACTTACCGTGCTGCGCAGGCGGGCCGAGATTGATGATCGCACAGGCCTGTTCAACCAGTACTATCTGAAATCCAGTATTGATCGATGCCTTGAGACCGCTGGCTTTGATAAGCCCAGCGCCTTGATCCTGATCAATATTGACGGTCTTGCTGACCTGTCGGCTGAGCTTGGCGGCACACGCTATCTTGCGCTGCTTAAGATGATTGGCGGCGAGCTGCTTGCGACCTCTCGCGCGATCACCGCTGAGATGGGCAGCGATCCCGACAGCTGGGTTCTGGCCTGCCTGCCAAGTGACCAGTTTGCCTTTCTCGCTTCCGGCTTTGAATCACGAGATGATATAGCCCCGATTGTTCGGCGTATTCACGCGCACTTTCGCGAAATGACCACATTCGAAGATGTGCAATTGTCGCTGAAGGCGTCGGGAAGCATCGTGATGGTGCCGGAAGATGGCGACACGCAGGCCATTATTGTTCAGCGCGCCGAGGCAACCTTGCAAAGCCTGCGAAGCGATGGCGCGGCCGGTTTCCGGTTCTATTCGCCGAAGCTTGAGCGCCAGAACGAGTCGCGCCGCAAGCTCGAAACAGAGCTGCGAAAAGCCGTCGAGGACGAGCGGTTTGTGCCGCTGTTCCAGCCGAAGATCGATATGAAAACCGGACGTATCTGCGGTGTGGAGGCTTTGGCGCGCTGGC
>JBCCMX010000113.1:0-7244 GCA_039026135.1 Pseudomonadota bacterium
AGACCGCAAGCTGAGCGCCGCGACCCCGCGAATGGGCTGGCCATCCACACCGACCTCGCCGCGGCTGACATCATAGAGGCGCAGGATCAAGTTGAAGATGGTCGACTTGCCCGCCCCGCTCGGGCCGACAATGGCGACTGTTTCGCCAGGCGAGACGCTAAATGACAGACCTTTGAGGGCGGGCGTGCCATCAGGGTAGCTGAAATGCACATCATCAAACGAGATCGCACCCCGCGCCGCCTTTAGCGGCTGGGCGCCCGGCACATCAGCCACAGTCGGAACGGCATCGACAATCTCAAAGACGCGGTCGGCAGCCGCGCCGCCTTCCTGTGCGACGGCATTCAAGGTGCCGAGCGCGCGCAATTCGGGCGCAGCAACGCCAATCGCCGTGATAATGCCGAGAAGGTCACCCAAAGAGCTGCCGCCATTGGCGATCTGCCAGGCGGAAAATCCGAGTATGCCGGCCAGCGCCACACCGCCCGTCACCTCCAGGATTGGATCAACGGCAGCCTTGTCACGCAACACTTTCAGGAACAGGCGCGAGCGTTCAACAAAGCCGGCTTTGGCGCGGTCCTTCTGATAGGTCTCCAGCCCATAGGCCTTGACCACACGCGCCGATTGAAACCCTTCCGACAGGAGCGCTGTGACCTCGCCAACTTGCGCCTGCGCGGTCTTGGCGCGTTTACGCACACGGTTTCCAAGCGCGATCACCGGCCCGAAAGCGATGGGATAGGCAACCAGAAGGATCAGCGTCAGCTTCCAATCAAGATAAAGCATCAGGCCGAACGCGCCGATGACGGTGACGACGCTTTTGGTAAAATTATTGGCGAAGCGAAGCCCCGCATCGCGGATCGCGTTCACATCATTGACAAATCGGGCAACGAAGCCGCCGGAGGCATCGCCCGACAGACGCGCAAAGTCGCCTTCGGTCAGATCATCAAACTGCGCGGCCTGAATATCGACCAACGCAGTCTGAACACCGGTATTGTTCAAGATGGTCATCAGATAGAGCGACAGGGCGCGGCCGGCCGACAGTACAATGACCAGCCCCGCCGCCCAAAAGACCCAGGCTGTATCCCCGCCCGGGTTCTGGACCGCGCGCTGAATACCATTGCCGACATAAGCCATGACCAGCCCATAGCTGTTGGCAAACAGCGCCGTCAGAACGGCAAACAAGGTCCCGCCGACAAACCAGGACAGGTGCGGCTTGAAATAGTCCCGAAAGAGGCGAAACAGGCTGCCGGACTGACGCGGCGGAGTCTGCTTTGGCCGGGATGGCGGCTCCACCTTAGACGTGATGGTGATCCCCTGTTTCTGGATCAAGCAACTTGTGCGCATGCAGAATGAAATAGCGCATTTCGGCATTGTCGACGGTGCGCTGGGCCGCGCTTTTCCATGCGTTATAGGCGCTCTCATAATTGGCAAAAGCGCCGACAAAATCGATCTGTGACAAATCACTGAACTCGACTTCGCTGACATCCTTCAGCTCGCCGCCAATGACCAGATGCAGAAGCTGCTTTGTCTCGCCGTCCTGGCTCATACCCTATAACTCCTGGCTCGGTGTGGGCCTGTCGCGCCCGACGGCCCAGTTCGGATCGGGCAGCCGGACATGTTTCATCCGCTCTACTAACAGGGAATGCAGCCCCTTGCCAGAGACCAGAAGACTGCGCTGGGCCGGTTCGTCACGATTGTACAAAAATGCCTCGCCAAGATGGGTTGTCGCCAGACCGCCCGCCTCCGACACGATGATCTCGCCAGCGGCAAGATCCCAGTCAGATTTCTGGGCGAGTGCGATGGTTGCATCGCTTTGGCCAGATGCGACATGACACATGCGCAACAGCGTGGCATTCGGCTTGGGTAGAACAAGATCCATGTCTGGCCATTTCTCTGGCCAGGCGGGATGAGCAAACATTTGCGCGCTGCCAATCATCCGGCAGCCGGCAAGCTCGGTGCGTGTACTGACCTGAATGGCCGTTCCGTTCAATGTCGCGCCCGCACCTTTCAGCGCGGCGAAGGATTGGCCGAGGATAGGGGCATGGACAATACCGGCGATGGCCTTGCCCGCTTGCAGCAGCCCAAGACCGATACACCAATAGGGATCGCCGTTGATAAAGGCGCGTGTGCCATCAATCGGATCGACGATCCAGGTCCGCTCGCCCGCGCCGCCATGGCGATCACGCGGCGACTCCTCTGACAGCCAGCCATATGCCGGCCGGGCCGATAAAAGCCGATCAAAGATCAGCTCATTGACCGCAATATCCGCCTCGCTGACGGGATGATTTTCAGATTTTTCCCAGGTCGACAGGTTTGATTTGTCGAAGAAGGTTTTTGCGAGCGCGCCCGCTTCACGCGCCACGGCTTCAAGAAGGGCGAGGTCGCTGTGCAGATCAGCATCATTCCCCGGCAATCGACATATCCTCGATCAGGATGCTCGGCGCATCGCGCCCGGCGCGAAATTCCAGGTCGCTGGCCGGCACCAGCCGCTTGAACATGGATGGCAAGTCACCCGCAATGGTCACCTCGGAGACCGGATGCACAATCGCGCCATCCTCAAACCAAAATCCGGCAACCCCGACCGAATAGTCGCCTGTATTGGGATTGATGGACGGACCAAACATATCGGCGACCAATAAGCCCCGACCGACCTGTTTCATCAGCGCGTCCGGCGTCTGCATGCCGGCTTCAAGATAGACATTGGAGGCGCCGACACCGGGCGGGGTGCCGAAACCGCCAGAGGCATAGCCATTCGGAGCAAGCCCGAGCTGCCTGGCCGACGCACCATTGAGCAGCCAGTTTGAAAGCACCCCACCCTCGATCAGGTTTTGCCGCGAGACCGCGCGCCCTTCCCCGTCATGGACGCGGCTGCCCAGCCCGCGCGCCCGAAACGGATCATCGACAATATTGATGCCGGACGCAAAGACCTGCTGGCCGAGACTGTCTTTAAGGAATGACACCCCGCGCGCGACACTTGTCCCGCTAATCGCGCCGAGGAATGTCGCGATAAGGCTCGCCGACACCCGGCGATCATAAATCACCGCGGCGGTCTGCGTTTTGACTTTTTGCGGTGCCAGGCGCGCTGCGGCGCGTTCGCCGGCAATTCGGCCGATCTCACCCGGCGCCGGGCGATCTTCAAGACGACGGACCGTGCGCACTTCATAGTCACGCTCCATCTCACCGTCTTTTTCGGCAATCACAGCCAGACCCAGACTGGTGCTGCCACGCTCTTTCTCAGCGGTGAAACCATTGCTGGCGGCCAGCCAGGTGCGTGATCGGTTCCAGCTATTGCCGCAGCTTGATGTATTGGTGACATGATCCACCGCCATAGCGGCCGCTTCGGCTTCGATCGCTTCGGCTTCAAGGGCCTGGGCGCTTGGCTCGGGATCTCCGGTCAGATCGATAACCGGCAAGTCTGTCGCAAGGTCTTCGGCCGGGGCAAGACCGCAATAGGGGTCTTCCGGCACGGCGCGGGCCATGGCCACGCAGCGCTCGGCCAGTGTGGTCAACGCATCTGGCGCAATATCCGAGCCGGACACATGCGCCTGTTGCTGACCAAAAAAGCAGCGCAGGGACACGCTTTGCGCTTCGGAGCGCTCAATACTCTCCAGCTTGCCTTCGCGGACCTCAACGCTGATCCCCTCGCCCACACTCAAAGAGGCATCAGCATCGCTGGCGCCAGCTTTCAGGCAGGTGTCGATCAGGTCGGACAGAAGGGATTTCGGGTCTGATAATGCAAGGGACATGGCCCGTGATGTAGTCAGAGCGATGCGACATGGAAAGCGTAAATGACACGGGCGATTGGCACCGGCGATTTCGCCATAAGTTTGGCCACAAATACGCCATAGCGCATGAAATTGGCCATAGCAGACAGTTTCCATGCCTTGACCCATCCTGGCACAGGGCGCAAATGCCAAAAATGACAGTCAAACCTATTCATATTATTGGCGGCGGCATGGCCGGGTCTGAAGCAGCCTGGCAGGCGGCCAATATGGGCGTGCCGGTCATCCTGCACGAAATGCGCGGTGTGAGGGAGACCGAAGCGCACCAGACAATTGATCTGGCTGAACTGGTCTGTTCGAACTCTTTTCGCTCTGACGATCATGAGGCGAATGCGGTCGGCGTGCTGCACCAGGAAATGCGCCTGGCCAATGGGCTGATCATTCCTACCGCGGATCGCCATCAGGTGCCTGCGGGCAGCGCGCTCGCCGTAGACCGGGACGGTTTTGCGCAAGCTGTGACGCAGATCCTGCATGAACATCCGCTGGTGATGGTCGTCCGCGAGGAAATTGACGCGCTACCGCCGCAGGACTGGGACAATGTGATTATCGCCACTGGCCCGCTGACCTCGCCGAAACTGGCGAGCGCGATCCGCGAGGAAACAGGGGAGGCCGATCTGGCCTTCTTTGATGCCATTGCGCCGATTGTCCACCTGGAGAGCATCGATATGGACAAGGCGTGGCGCCAGTCACGCTATGATAAGCCTGGCCCGCACGGCGACACTGCGGCCTATATCAACTGCGCCATGGATGAGGCGCAATATAATGCCTTTCTCGATGCGCTGATTGCGGGCGACAAAACGGAGTTTCGCGACTGGGAAAAAGACACGCCCTATTTTGAAGGCTGCCTGCCGATTGAAGTGATGGCCGAGCGTGGCCGCGAAACACTGCGCTATGGTCCGATGAAGCCGGTGGGCCTAACCAATCCGCACAGCCCGGATATCAAAGCCCATGCGATTGTGCAGCTGCGCCAAGACAATGCGCTCGGCACGCTGTGGAACATGGTCGGCTTCCAAACCAAGCTGAAATATGGCGCGCAGGCCGATATTTTCCGGATGATACCAGGGCTCGAGGCGGCGCAATTTGCACGGCTTGGTGGCATTCATAGGAATATATTCCTAAATTCTCCGAAGCTCCTCGATGCAGAGTTGCGGATGAAAAGCCAGCCACGCTTGCGCTTTGCCGGACAGGTGATCGGCGTGGAAGGCTATGTCGAAAGCGCCGCCATGGGCTTGCTTGCCGGGCGGTTCGCCGCCGCAGAGCGGCTTGGCCTGACCGCCGCGCCGCCGCCGGAGACCACAGCGCTTGGCGCGCTGATCAAGCACGTGACCGGCGGGCATATGCAGGGCAAAGCGAGCTTCCAGCCGATGAATGTGAATTTCGGCCTGTTTCCGCCCGCTGATCCGGCGGACGTAGCGACAAGCGATCCGCAGACGGGCAAGCGCCTGCGCGGCAAGGACAAAGGCCGCGCCAAGAAACGCGCGCAGGCGGCCCGGGCACTGCGCGATATTCAAGGCTGGCTGGCCGGGCAAAAGGCAGAGACAATCGCCGCGGCCTAAGTCTCAAATGCTGGCAAGCAGGCAAACTCGGTTGGCCGACAGCCCGGCTGGGGTCTCAATCAGTATCTGACGCCGCAGCGAGGTCTTCAATCTCGGCCAGCAGCACCTCAGCTTTTCGATAGTGCGGGAAATGCCCTTCATCCTCGAACGATATCAGATTCATGCGCGGATGTTCGCGATGCAGACGCTCTGCTTGCTGTGTTGAGTCGACGGTCTGGTCGGCGGCGCCAGAGAAGATGACAACCGGCATGTCCAGTTCGCCATATCTGTCCTGCTGCAAGGCGAGTTCGCCGCCGAGCGCGGCAAGATCTTTCGCATTGGCGCGAAAGGTCTGCGGACGGAACATGAGATCGATTCCAGCCTGGTCATAGTGACCTTGCGGCTCTGGCGCGGGCGCGAAGGACTGTGAGAGGCCGGCGCGTGCCTGCGACGGACCAAAGATCGGCATCAGATGGCTGAACAGGGTCCCCAAAACCGGCGTCGCGGCCACCGTATCATGCCACGCCACATGGCCCGGCCCCCAGTCGAAGGGGACAGGCGCGATCAGGACAAGGCCCGCCACCAGCTCTGGCTTGTCCAGCGCCAGGCGAAGCGCGACCGCGCTGCCATAGGAATGACCGACAATGACCGCCGTCTCATCCGGTGCGAGCTGTTCCAACACCCCGGCCATTTGCCGGGCTTGAACCGCGAGTTGCGCGGCATTTTTAGGTGTCCTGGAATAGCCATGCCCGGGCCGGTCCGGGACAAAGACGCGGTATCGCTCTGAAAGTTCTGAGATCAGCCTTGGCGGAAAGTCTCTCGCATTGGCGCCTGCGCCATGGATCAGCAGGACCGGTTTGCCCTGCATCCCGGCCGTTATGACGTGCGCGTCCACGGCGTTGATCTGAAGTGTCAGACCCGTTTCCGGAAACCGGCTCTCCACGCGTGCAGTGTAGATGGCGCTATGGATAACGGTCGATACGCTGAGCACGATGAGGACGAGCAATAGGATGAAGCCACTTCTCTTCATGCGCGTCGCCCCTCCCGGCAGGTTTGTGTCTGTCGGCGCATGCCCATCTTAGGACACCGCGCGCTGCTAGGCGAGCCTGGCCTTCACCGCGCCATGGTGGCGGCCAATATGCTCGTACTCGCGGTGCGGTTTCCAGCCCACAACCGCCGAGAAGGAGCAGGTCTGATAGAGCGTGAGGTCGGCAATCGTCAGACGATCTGCGGCCAGCCACTCATTGTCTGACAGGTGCGCCTCGAGCGTCTCGACAAATTTGCGCACGCGGGTTTCGGCCTTGGCGCCGGCCTCGGGTAGCTGAGGCTTTTCTAGCGGCGCCATGAACTCATTCGTGTTGCGGAACCAGGTTGCGATATTCATCAGCTGCAATTGTTCGATCCGCCGGTCCCACATCTCAATGAGCGCTTTTTCCTTCGGGGTTTCGCCCATCAGGTTCGGTTCCGGAAATATGCCCTCAAAATAGGTGCAGATCGCCCGCGTCTCTGTGATGGGCGTGCCATCTTCAAGGATCAGAACCGGCACCTGAGCATAGGGCGAGAGCGCCCGATAGTCTGGCGCAAGATGTTCCCCCTTCATGATTGAAATCTCAATGATCTCTACCGCGTCGAGCCGACCCTTGAGCTTGAGGAAACTGTGGGTCCGCTCCGGGCTGACCGCTTTAGGCGCGTGATAAAGCTGCATCGGGCTTCCTCATCTGGCTGCGTGTTTGCCGGACCATACAAAGGCGCGCCGGGCTGTCTATCCTTCCGTCAGGGCAATGCGGGCGCGCGCCATTTCGTCGGCGATCTCATTGGTCGGCGCGCGGCGCGATCGCGCCGTATCCAGAACCTGCCCGAGCGTCTCGATCATCGCGTCGAGCTTGTCATTGACCCAGTCCGGCGAATAGATCCCGGATATCTCTGAGGCGAC
>JBCCMX010000114.1:0-6986 GCA_039026135.1 Pseudomonadota bacterium
CAGCGGTATCACGATTGGTGAAACAGCTGTCATTGGCGACGATTGCTCACTGCTGCATGGCGTGACGCTGGGCGGCACAGGCAAGGAGGTTGGCGACCGCCACCCGAAAATCGGCAATGGTGTTCTGCTCTCGGTCGGCGCAAAAGTTCTGGGCAATATCGTGGTCGGCGACCATGCCAAAGTCGCGGCCGGCTCTGTGGTGCTCAAGGATGTGCCGGCCAAGTCTACTGTCGCTGGCGTGCCGGCCAAGCCGGTTGGCGGCCCCATCAGCAATCCGGCGCAGAATATGGATCAGGCGCTACCCGACGAGGCAAACTGATCCGGCAGGCGATTGCCCTTGATCTTGTTACAGCGCGCATGCGTCAGCTGCAGATTGTCCTGATCGTCGCGGCCACCTTTTGATCGCGGCCGAATATGGTCAAAGCTCGCCCGCTGTTTCTGCCAGAGGCGCGCGTGCGCGGCGTGAAACCGGTTGCGCAACATCGGCTGACCACACAGCGCGCACAGGCCCTTCTGCGCGTCCCAGAGATGCTCAAACAGCTTTGTGTGCGGCGCTTCAAATGGCCCGCTCATAGCGTGTCCGGTACATCCCAGCCGCGCCGGGCACAGGCCGCCAGGACCGTATTGCGCAGCAGGCAGGCAATCGTCATGGGGCCAACCCCGCCGGGCACAGGGGTCACCGCACCGGCTACCTTGGCCGTACTATCAAAGTCAGCATCTCCCACCAGCTTGGTCTTACCGGCGCCCTTTTCCGGCGCATCGACGCGGTTTATGCCGACATCAATGACGCAGGCGCCAGGCTTCAGCCAGTCGCCTTTCACCAGCTCAGGCCGGCCGACCGCTGGCACCACAATGTCTGCCTGCCGGCACACCGCAGGCAGGTCCGCTGTTCGACTGTGCGCCAGGGTCACTGTGCAGTTTTCGGCGAGAAACAAAAGCGCGGCCGGTTTGCCGACCAGTATCGACCGGCCGATCACCACGGCATGTTTGCCCGACAAATCATCGCCCAGCGCAGCCTTGGCCAGGATCACACATCCTGTTGGTGTACAGGGGCGAAGCCCCGGCTTGCCCAGCAGCAACCGCCCGGCGCTGACCTCGGTAAGACCATCAACATCCTTGTCCGGATCGATTTGCGCAATGGCCGCGTCGGCGTTCAGTCCGGCTGGCAATGGCAGCTGCAGCAAGATACCGTCCACTGCCGCATCCCGGTTAAGCTCGACAATTACCGCCTCGACGTCAGCCTGGCTGGCGTCACCGGGCAGACGATAGTGCTTTGAGGCCATGCCGACCGCCTCGGTCTGGCGGATCTTGTTGCGGACATAGACCTGGCTGGCGGCATCCTCGCCGACCAGAACAACCGCCAGCGTCGGCTGGCCCGGCAAGGTCTCCACAGCCGCTGCAATGCCCGCGCGCAGCTTTGCCGCAACGTCTTTACCTGAGATGATTTGGGCCGTCATATCCGGTTTGCCCCTAATCAAAAAGCATCAAGGCAAGGCCATAATCAGGCGCGGAATAGCAAAGTCGCGCAGAAATGGAATGGACAGCGCAATCACAAGCACCGACAGGTCCAGACCGCCCAGCGGCGGAATAAACCGGCGGATTGGCGCCGCCACCGGCTCAATGATCGAATGCAGAAAACTGTAAATGGAGCGCACCGTATGATTGCGATTGTCCACCACATTCGCAATCATCAGCCAGCCCATAATCACATAGGCCAGCAGCAGATAGAAATAGATCGTCAGAACAGGCGACAGGAAGTACAGGTGCAGCGCGGCGAAAAGGTCTCTCAAGACTCAACAACTCCAAATCGGTTTATATGCCGGTTAATGCGGTTCTACACGCGGGGCAAGCAGGCACCCTATTCCGTGCGTCGATACTTCTTCGATTGCGAACCGACAATGGCGCGGCCGACCGGCTCTGGCAAAACCCGTGTCAACGTGGCGAGACCCTTGTTGACGGCTCCGGGCACAATCACAGGCTGGCCGCGCTCACACGCCACGATGCCCGCCCGCACGACCGGCTCGGCTTGCATCCACATCCAGTCCGGCATCTTGCTGGTCTCTTCGCGCGTGCCGTTCACATCGTGGAATTCTGACCAGGTGAAGCCTGGACACACCGCCGTACAGTGAATGTCGTCATGCCCGGCCGCCTTGGCTTCTGCATTGACCGATTCAGAAAACTTGATCAGGCCCGACTTTACGCTGGCATACAGCGTGTGGCCGTTCGAGCCCGGCGTATAACCGGCCAGCGAGGCGACATTGATGACGCGGCCAAAACCGCGATTGGCCATGCCCGGCAAGACCTTATGCACCAGCTCAATCGGCGCGGTGTAGAGCACTTGCAGGAATGCCGCCTGGTCAGCCCAAGACGTATTGAAGAACGTCCCCGGCAAGCCATAGCCGGCATTGTTCACCACCCCGTCAACATGCCGGCCGGCTTCTGCAATCTCCTGCAAAATCGTATCCACGCTCTGCGGCTTGGCGAGATCCTGCGTAATGACGATGGCGGCCACTTTATAGGCATCTTCCAGCTCACGTGCGAGTTCCTCCAGCCGGTCGGCGCGCCGCGCCACAAGCGCAATATCCCAGTCCCGGGCCGCATATTGACGCGCAAACTCGGCGCCAATGCCGGCCGATGCGCCGGTAACCAACATCAGTTTTCGCTCAGCCATCCGCCTTTAATCTCGGGTTTTGCGCCAGACCTGCACCTTGGTCAGGAAGGCCAGGTCGCGCCGTTCAAATGCCAGCCCCGCTTTTTCCATGGCGGGGGCAAAATTCCAGCCGAGATAGCCCTTGTAATACGGCTCATGAAAGCCTTCGGGGAAATATTCCAGAAACCCGTCCAGCTTGCGATCATCGCCAAACTGCAAACTGTCGGCGACGATAAACGCCCCGCCCGGCTTCAGGACACGCGCCGCCTCGGCGATGACTTTCGGGCGCACGCGCGGCGGCAGTTCATGAAACAGATAGATGCACACCGCGCTGTCAAAAGCGCCGTCTTCAAAGGGCATATTTTCGCCGGCGGCTTCGACGACGCGCGCCTGTCGCCAGGCCCGCACCGTTTTTCGCGCCGCATCGCTATAGGCCGGCGACAGATCAAGCCCGGTCAAAGCCAGGCGCGGAAACGCCCGCAGCGTCTGCGCCATGAACCGGCCGGTCCCGCAAGCAAGATCCAGCACCTGGTGATCGGACTGCACCGTCCCGGCAATCTCGCGCGCAAGTTCGGCAAGCGCCGCGCGCCGCATCGCATCGGCCGAGCCGGTGAACAGCGCTTCGACCTGGTGGTCGTAAATCGCCGCGCTCTCATCGCTGAACCAACCATCGGTCTGATAGTGAAAATTCTGGCGGTAATAGGCCGGATACCGTTTCGGATCAGCCAGCTGATGGCGGCGCACTTCGGTGCCCTGGCGCGCCATGCGCCGCTCATCAACGGCGCTGACATCGCTCAAAAACCGGCGCGCGCGGCGCAGCGCCGATGGCAGGTCGCGCAGACGCATGTCATCGCCCACCGGATCAGGATAAAGCCCCGCCTCGATATTCTGGCGGTCCTTGGCAAACAGGCGGAAATAGGCGCGGCGCAGCGCGGCCGGGTCCGGCTTGTGGGCCGGCCGAAAGACCGGTTCACCCGGCCGGTTGAAACCCGCCGACTGGCGCCGGGCGATGGCGTACTGGCCGCCATACCAGGCCGAGCGGACCCCCTGCGCGGCTGTGTAACGCGCCCGCAGCGCCGTCTTGGTGAACGCATCGATCAGTCCCATCAGGCAAACATGGCGCTCCGCCTGCCGCGCGTCCAGAGACAAAGATGACTTTTGTCTTCACGCCCCGTTCAGGAAACATGCAGCACCCTGAACCTAATATGGGCGGTTGCGTCCAATTGCCAGGAGATCAGATAATGATCAAATCAACCCTATTGCTTGGCGGCGCCATGATCTGCCTGGCGCCAACCGCCCTTGCCCAGACCTATCATTACAATCCCTGTGAAGAGGTCAAACAGGACAAGGCCCTGGCCGGCGGCCTGATCGGGGCGGTCGCCGGCGCGGCCATTGGCATCGCGATCGCAGACGATGACGATCATTATCATGGCCACCACGGTTATCGAGGTTATCGCGGATATAGAGGCTACCGCGGCTATCGCCGCCACGGGTATCACGGCTATCACCACGACAATGACGCTGACGAAGTGGCTGGCGCGCTGATTGGCGGCGTGCTCGGCGCCGTCGCCGGCGCCAGTATTGCCCAGAGCGGCACCAATTGCGCGCAGGTCTATGACTATGGCGGCGTGCCCGGCCCGACCAGACTGCCTTATGGCCCGGCCTGGGAAACACCGCCCTCCAACCCCCCGCGTCAGATCAACTATCCTCAGGGCGAGCAGGATCTGTATGGCGGACCGGCGCCCACCCCGGCCCCGCCGCCTGCCGCGCCGCAAGCCCCGCCACAGCCCGTTTACGCACCCGAATGCCAAACCGTTCAGCGCGAGACTCGTCTGCCGGATGGCGGCGTGATCCGTGAGCCAGTCGAGGTCTGTCGCCAGCCCGATGGCCGCTGGGAGTTTCAGCCCGAGGGCTATGGCTACTAGGCCCAGCGCTTGGGCAGATCGCCGCTACCACTTCAAATTCCGCGTATGACCTTTGCCAGCACACCCTTGGCGGCGTATAAGTATGCATGACCGCTTATTTCACACCCATCCCATATCCGCTCTGGCAACAGGACAAAGCCGCTTTCGCCGATGCGCTCGGCCAGTCTTTCCGTCAGACCGGTTTTGCCGTCATCGCCGATCACCCGCTTGATCAAGGCATGATCGAAGAGGCGATCACCGCCACCAAAGCCTTCTTTGCGCTGCCGGAAGAGACCAAGCACGCCTATTTTGCCCCCGGCATGGGCGGCCAACGCGGCTACACCCCGTTCGGCACCGAGAATGCCAAGGGCGCCGCTGCCTCCGATCTCAAAGAGTTCTGGCATACCGGCCGCGACTTGCCACAGGGCTCGCCCTATCGCGAGACCATGCCCGACACGCCCGCCGTTGCCGAGGTTGGCGCTTTCGATCAGGCCACGCGCACGCTTTATGAGAGGCTTGACCAGTTTGGTCTTGATCTCCTGCATGGCGTCGCCCTGCATCTCGGGCTTGAGGAAAGCTGGTTTGACGACAAGGTCGAGATGGGTAATTCCATCTTGCGCCTGCTGCACTATCCACCGCAGGCAAACCCGCCCCCGGCTGGCACTGTGCGCGCCGGCGCCCATGAGGACATCAATGTCATCACCCTGCTGCTCGGCGCCGAAGAGGCCGGCCTTGAAGTACTCCACAGTTCCGGTGAATGGCTCTCTGTGAACCCGCCCGCCGGCTCTATGGTGATCAATTGCGGCGACATGCTGCAGCGTCTGACAGGCGGCATCCTGCCGTCAACCACCCACCGCGTTGTGAACCCCGCGCCGGAACGCTCGAAATTCCCGCGCTATTCGACGCCCTTCTTCCTGCACTTCAATCAGGATGTGATGATTGAGGCCCTGCCTGGCTGCATTGCCGAGGGCGGCACGGCCGAACCACCCATCACCGCGAACGATTATCTGTTCGAGCGCCTGCGTGAGATCGGCCTCGTGAAGGCCTGAAGCCGGCTTAAGCCAGCCGACGATATGTGGCTGGCTTGCCTTCACTAAACCTCAAGCGCGCGGTCGATCCATTCTGTCAGAATGGCGTTCACCTCGGCGGGTTTTTCCTGGGCGATCCAGTGGCCACTATCGACTGTCGCCTCCGTCAGGGCGCTGCAATGGGCGCGCATTGGATCCGCGAGTGTCCCGGTGGCTGTGTTGCAGATCGCGTCATAGGCCGCATGAATGAACAGGACCGGCATGTCGAGATGCGGTGCCGGGGCCGCATCAGCATGCGCACTGTTGAGCGCGTCATTGAGATACCACATGTTCGCCCCGCCAAACCCGGTACGTTCGAACGCGTCAATATAGACTGTCGCCTCGGCCTGCGTCAGCACCGATGTGTCCAGCGGAAGTTCCGGCGCGGCGGCCCCGTCCGGGCCAAACCAACCGCCGAGCGCCTGCACCATGGCCGTCAGCGAAGGTTGCGCCATCGCCGCTGCCTCGCCGGCCCGAAACAAAGCGTAAAACGTATT
Source organism: Pseudomonadota bacterium (assembly GCA_039026135.1). Lineage (GTDB taxonomy): Bacteria > Pseudomonadota > Alphaproteobacteria > Caulobacterales > Hyphomonadaceae > Henriciella. Next base: position 6,119 of record JBCCMX010000114.1, read on the forward strand.
GCGCACATGGCCTTCCAGGGCCTGGCGGCAAAGATCGGGCTGCGTGCGGTGGAACAACCAATAGTCCCATTGGCCGACCGGAAATGCCTCTTCCGGGTAAAGCGCGCGATCCACCTGCCTGACCAATTCAGGCAGAATGAACCCTTTTGGAAAATACGGCACGCACAGTCCGGCAACGCCGTGGCACCGGTCCGGATGGTGCTGGGCCATCGACCAGACGATCGGCGTGCCCCAATCATGACCCACCCAGATCGCCTTCTCGGCGCCGAGATGATCCAGCAGTTCGATCATGTCCGCCTCACTCTCGGCAACCGCATGATCGCTCGGCGCATCATATTGGCTTGAGCGGCCATAGCCGCGCATATCCGGCGCGATGGCATAGAGGCCGCGTTCGGCCAAGGCCGGTAATTGATGGCGCCACGAAACCGAAAGCTCCGGCCAGCCATGACAGAAAATGATCGGCACTCCGCCGGGATCGCCGCAGGCCAGATAGAAGGTTGCGTGCCGGTCGGTCGTCAGTGTGTGCTCTGTAATCGTCGAAGTCATTGCGCCACCATTGTGTCTTGCGGATCAGACACAGTGCGTAGCGCGCGCGTCATCCCGGCGCCAGTATCAAAAAAAGACGGGGCCACCCGGGCGCTGCGTTCGCGGCGCAGCCTGAAAAGCACTGTTGATTTGCGCGGCAGAACACAGCTTAATGGAAAGCATTAAATGCGACGGAAAAGACGTTCGAAATCAAGTGCTTCGCGCCGCGCGGGAGGAGAGAACATATGTGGAAACGGATCCTGATCGGTCTGCTGATCGTCATCATTGCGGGCGGCGCCCTCGCCTGGCTTAACCGCGGCGCGATCGTGTTCTATTTGATCAA
>JBCCMX010000115.1:0-6969 GCA_039026135.1 Pseudomonadota bacterium
GTGACGGCCGCCAAGCTCATCGCGGTTTGGCGACAGCGATGACGAAGGGGAACCGCGTCTTCATCTCGACGATCTCGGCATAGTCGCTGATCATCTCGGCAAAGGTTCGCTTGTTCCAGTGATTGATGTGTTCGGGATGATTGCCGAGACGGATCAGGTCTCGGCCCCGGATGAGATTCATCAGCTGGAACCAGGGCTCATTCGGTACGGTGAGCAGCAGGGCCTGATCGGCCATGGAAACAAGGCGCGCAAGGGCTTTTTCCGGTTCGAAAAGATGTTCCAACACTTCAAGCGCCATCACGGTGTGGTATTTGCGGCCATCAAAGGCCGGATCAAACAGATTGGCCTGCGTGAAAGCCTGACCGGGCCATCTATCGCGGGCAGCCGCAAGCGCATCCGCCCGCAGGTCGACACCCTCATAGCCATGCAGCTGGACATCGCGTTTGGCCAGCTGGTCGAGGATAAAGCCCTCACCGCAACCAAAATCGAGGACGCTGGTCGGCGCAAGCGCGCCTAGGTCGCGCGCCACGGCATCATAAAAGCGCCCGAGGCTTAGCTGGTGGATGGGATTTGGGTTGTCGTACTTGTTGACGTGTCGCTTGGTTGTGTCGGATCGGATGGTCGTTGCGTCCATCGGGCGCGCACCTCCTTCATATGCGTTGCTGCGGTCTGTAGCTCATCGACCATGCGGTCGGTTTTTCGTCGCCGAAGTTCGATATTGGCTGTCTTGCGGATCGTGTAGCGGCGCTGGCGGTCGGCGCCTTGGCTCTGAATAAACTCGCCCAAAAGGCCGATTGTCACGAACTGGAAGGAGGTCATCACCATCAGAATACCGAGGAAGAGCAGAGGCCGGCTGCCGATCGGCCCGGCGCCAGCAAACCACAATGCGGTCAGATAGGCGAGAATGGCAAAGCCAATGCCGCCAAAGACGAAGCCCGCGCCGCCAAACACGTGCAGGGGCCGCGTGGCATAGCGCGTATTGAGCATCACGCCCATAAAGTCGAGCGCGCCCTTGAACAGCCGACCCACACCATATTTCGACTGGCCAAAGCGGCGGGCACGGTGGTTCACCGCGACCTCTCCGACCTGAAAGCCCTTCCAGTGGAGCAGCACGGGGATAAAGCGGTGAAGCTCGCCATAGAGATTGAGGCCACGAATGGCACCGGCCTGATAGGCCTTGAACCCGCAATTGAAATCGTTGAGCTGAACCCCGCTAAAGCGCCGCACAACGCCATTGAACAGTTTCGACGGCAGCGTTTTGTCGATCGGGTCGTGGCGGACATGCTTCCAGCCCGACACAACGTCGTAGCCGGACTCCAGCTTCTCCAGGAATTTGGGGATCTCGGCTGGGTCATCCTGCAGATCAGCATCCATCGTGAAGATGATATCGCCCTGGGCTGCGGCGAACCCGGCGTCCAGCGCCGCAGCCTTGCCGAAATTGCGACGGAACGTGATGACCTTGACGCGGTCATCCTTGTGGCTGAGGCCCGCCAGAACAATCGGTGTCCGGTCGGTTGAGCCATCATCAATAAAAATCAGCTCGAAATCGAAGTTTAGCGGTTCGGCGACAGCGCAGATCTGATCAAACAGCGTTTCCAGGCTGTCCTGCTCATTGTATGCAGGGACGACAAAGGAGATCGTCTTGTCTGTTTTCGCAAGCGCCTCTTCAGCGCCCAGAACATTGCCCGTCATTGTCGGAGTCTCACATCAACCATGCGGATAACTGCCCACAGACTGGTTGAGGAATGGTTAGTCCGGCTTCAGTCGACAGGCCTGCAGAGGACGCAATGAAAGAGACAGCCCTGCCCAAACCAGCGCCCCAGCGGACATTCGGGCGCCGCGGCGGGCGCGCGCTGTCGGCCCGCCAGAAGACGCTGATCGATGATGTCTTGCCACGCCTGCGCGTGCCCGTAAGCGACGGCGTGCAATCAGACCCGGCCAGCCTGTTTCCCGGCGGCGAGGCGCTCTGGCTGGAAATCGGCTTTGGCGGCGGCGAGCATACGGTCGCCCAGGCTGCGGCGAACCCAGCCGTCGGCGTGATCGGATGCGAGGTGTTCTATGAAGGCTTGGCAAAGTGCCTCAGCCAGATTGAAAGCACCGGCCTGTCGAATATTCGCTTATGGGATGAGGATGCACGCGTTTTGGTGTCGCACCTCGCTGATGCAAGCATTGGGCGCGCCTTTATCCTGTTTCCTGACCCCTGGCCAAAGGCCAAACATCACAAAAGACGGCTGATCCAGACAGACTTTCTCGATGATCTGGCGCGAGTTGTGGAACCGGGCGGACAGGTCCGGTTTGCGACAGATGTGCGCTCTTACGCCGACCAAGCGCTGACAAGGTTCCTGGCCCATCCGCGCTTTGACTGGACCGCGTCTGGCCCAGATGATTGGCGCCGCGCGCCGCCTGACCATATGCCTACCCGATATGAAGCCAAGCGGCTCGGTGATATCGCGCCAGTCTACTTTGATTTCTCGGTAACATCACTGTCATAAGACTTTGTCTTGACGCAGTGCAACATCTGTGTGCTGTTTATAGTATCGAATGCGGCCGGTCTGAATGAGAAGACCCCGCCGGGCCGGCGGTTATAAATGTCCCTACCCCCGTAATCGACAACATCGCGGCCCCCTGCGAGGTGCAGGATCGGCGCGTCACTACGGAAAGGGTGCATCATGGCCACCGGAAAAGTAAAATGGTTCAACGCCACCAAAGGTTACGGTTTCATCGTCCCCGATGAAGGCGGAAAAGACGTTTTTGTGCATATTTCAGCGGTTGAGCGCTCAGGCCTTCAGGGCCTGGCTGATGATCAGCCCGTCGAATATGAGCTTTACAATGATGAGCGGCGCAACAAGACCTCGGCGGTTGACCTGAAACTGCTCTAGACAATCACCCGTCTAGCGCCTATTTAGGCCGCAAGTCGAAACATATCGGCGGCGGTTCCGGAAACGGGGCCGCCGCTTTTATTTGTCCTAAGGTCCCATCTCTTGATCGCGCTATCGCAACAAGAACAACGTATTCTCTCCATGGCTGAGCCGCTTGCTGGTGAGCTCGGGCTGGAAGTTGTGCGTGTGCGCATTATGGGCGGGCGCCGGCCGCTCCTTCAGATCATGATCGAAAAGGCAGGCGGGGCGCCGACCGATGTGGAGGATTGCGCCGATTTTTCCCGCGCCCTGTCGCCGGTTCTTGAGGTCGAAGATCCGATCAGCGAGGCCTATCGCCTGGAGGTTTCGACACCCGGTATTGATCGACCGCTCACCCGGCCCGGAGATTTTGGCCGCTGGATCGGACATCTCGCCAAGATCGAGCTCGCCATGCCGATTGACGGTCGGCGGCGATTTCAGGGCATGATCAACCGCGAAGACGAGAACGGCGCGGCGATTGAACTGGATGATCAAAGTGAACTGGTTGCGCAGATCCATGAAATGACGAAAGCGAGCCTGGTGCTGACCGACGCGCTGGTTGACGCCGCTCAAACGGCCGGCAGCGCGCCGCCGCAGCCAGGCGATCCAGAATTCGAGCGCTTCGAGACCGACGAAGCGGAAAATGATACAATAGACGATCCTGAAGAAAGGGAAGCCTAGCCATGAGTACTGTTGGCGTTTCAGCAAACCGGCTGGAGATCATGCAGATCGCGAAAGCGGTTGCCGAGGAGAAGGCCATCGATAAGGCCATCGTGATCGAAGCCATGCAGGAGGCGATCGAGAAAGCTGCAAAATCGCGGTACGGCCAGGAGCATGATATCCGCGCTGTGATTGATGAAGAGACAGGCGAGCAGAGCCTGTGGCGCGTTCAAACCGTTGTTGAAGATGAGTTGCTTGAGGACCCGGCGCAAGAGCTGGCGCTGTCGGACGCGCTGAAACTTGATTCAAGCCTGGCGGTCGGTTCAGAACTGAAAGAGGAGCTGCCGCCCTTTGACTTTGGCCGCGTCGCTGCCCAAACGGCAAAACAGGTGATCATGCAGAAAGTGCGTGATGCCGAACGTGAGCGCCAGTTCGACGAATACAAGGACCGCGAAGGCGAGGTTATCAACGGCATCGTCAAACGGGTCGAGTACGGCCATGTGATTGTCGATCTTGGCCGCGCCGAAGGCATTATTCGCCGCAATGACGGCATCCCGCGAGAGAATTTCCAGCCGAATGACCGCGTCCGCGCTTATCTTTACAAAGTCAGCCGCGAGGTGAAGGGCCCACAGATCTTTCTGTCTCGCGCCCACCCTGAATTCATGATCAAGCTTTTTGCTGCCGAAGTTCCGGAAGTTTATGAGGGCGTTATCGAGATCAAATCGTGTTCGCGTGACCCGGGATCTCGCGCCAAAATCGGTGTGATTTCAAATGACAGCTCGATCGATCCGGTTGGCGCCTGTGTCGGTATGCGCGGGGCGCGCGTGCAAGCCGTTGTCGGCGAGCTATCGGGCGAGAAGATCGACATCATTCCGTGGAATTACGATGATGCGACATTCATCGTGAATGCGCTGCAGCCGGCGGAAGTCTCGAAAGTTGTTCTCGACGAGGACGAACGACGCGTCGAAGTTGTGGTCGCCGATGACCAGTTCCCCCTGGCGATTGGCCGGCGCGGCCAGAATGTTCGCCTGGCCTCGCAGCTGACCGGATGGCAGATCGACCTTGTCACCGAGACAGACGATTCCGAGCGCTATCAGATCGACTTCCAGCGCCGGACCGACCTCTTCATGCAGGCCCTGGATGCGGACGAGACACTTGCGCAATTGCTTGCCTCGGAAGGCTTCGAGACGGTCGAGGACATTGCCTATATCGCCGCCGAGGACTTCATGCAGATCGAGGGCTTTGACGAGGATGTCGCGGCCGAGATTCAAGAGCGTGCCCGCGAGTATCTTGAAAAACTCGCTGCCGAGCAGGACGCCGAACGTATCGCGCTGGGCGTTGAAGATGCCGTGATGGAGCTTGAGGGCATGACACCGGGCTTCGCTGTGAAGCTTGGCAAGAATGAGATCAAAACGGTCGACGATGTTGCCGGTCTGGTGCCAGACGATATCACAGGCTGGCGCGAGCCGGGGCCAGATGGCAAACCGGTTTGGCAGGATGGCATTTTACGCAAAGGTGAAATGCGCAAAGACGACGCGCAGCTCTTCATCATGAAAGCACGGGTCATAGCCGGCTGGATTGAGCCGGAAGCGCTTGCTGCGCTCGAGGCGGAAATGGTCGCTGAAGCTCTGGAAGACGAGGCCGACCTGACTGAGGAAGAAAAAGCCCTGCTTGCGCTTGGCGAGATCGGGAAGCTGGATGAAGACGGCGGCGTTGACGACGAGCTGATGTTCGATCTGGAAGAACTCGCCGCCGAAGGCGATGTCGCGGAGGGCGGCGATGCCGCAGACGAAACATGATACCGCGCCGCGCCCAATAGGCGCGATCGACCAGGCCGGCACTGGTGAAACGCTTCGTCAGTGTGTGGTTTCACGCGAGCGGCTGCCCCAGGACCAGCTTATTCGATTTGTCCGCAGCCCGGATGGCCAGGCTGTGCCGGATACAATGTGCAAGCTCCCCGGACGCGGCGCCTGGGTGCGAGCCTCGCGGGACCATATCGAGCAGGCGGTCCGCGGCGGCGCGTTCTCCCGCGCGTTCAAAACTGAAACACAGCCCATGGATGGCCTGATCGACACAATTGAGGCGCAGCTGGTCAAACGGTGCTGCGGCTTGATTGGCATGGCAAAAAAAAGCGGCGCCGTGGTGGTTGGATTTGATCAGGTCCGGGCTTACATCCGCGGCGCGAAGCCAGGCTGGCTGCTAGAGGCGAGCGATGGATCGGCGGATGGCCGCAACAAGGTTCACTTTCTGGCCAGAGCCATTTATGATGAGGTCAGGGTCGCTGGCGCCTTATCCTCTGCTGAATTAGGCATGGCCTTCGGCCGGGACAGTGTGATACACGGCCTGCTTGAGGCCGGTCGGTTGGCCGATTCATTCGGCGTGTCATATCGACAGCTACTAGGATTTCGACGAGCTCCAGAGACAGGCTGGTTCTCCGACGAGCATGAACAATAACGCGTTGGGCCCGCCCAATTACAACAAGGTTAAATACCAGGATCAATATGAGCGACACCAAAGACACAGGCAAAACCAGCGGACGCAAACCGCTCTCTGTTCCCCGTACCGGCAGCACCGGCACGGTGAAGCAGACGTTTAGCCATGGCCGGTCAAAGCAGGTTGTCGTTGAGACCAAGAAACGGCGTTCCGGCGCACCCGGTAGCACGAAGCCAGCCGCCGGCGCGGCAAGCGCGAAACCCGTCTCCAAACTTGCCGCCGCGGCGAAGAAGCTGGGCATTACCGAAGAAGAGCTGGTCGCGCGCCAAAAAGTGCTTCAACAGCGCCGCGATGCCGAGGCCAAGCGCAAGGCACAACAGGAAAAAGACAGCCAGCGCGCCGACGCCTTGCGTGAGCATCAGGAAAAAACGGTGCAAGCCGCCAAAGAGCGTGAAGAAGCTGATCTGCGCCGAAAGGCAGAAGAAGAAGCGCGCAAGGTTGCAGAGGCCAAGGCCGCTGACGACAAGCCAGAGCGACAGTCGCGCGAAAAACCAGGCAGCCGCAGCGGCGGCAAAACCGGCCAAGCCGCACCGCCGAGCCAGGCCGACATAGAGGCCGCTGCGACAAGCTCGAGCACCGGGCGCGGCAAGCGCGGGCGAGACGCGAAAGCCGACCGGGACAGACGCGATACGCAAGGCGGCAAGGGCCGCGGCACAGATCAAAAGCGTCGGCGCGGCAAGCTGACCATTGCCTCCGCGCTTGGAGATGATGGCGACCGTCAGCGCTCGCTCGCCTCTGTGAAACGCGCCAGAGAACGCGAGCGCGAGCGCCGCGCAGGCGGCGATCAGGGCGAGAAGGTCTCTGTTGAGGTCGTGCTGCCAGAAACCATCACGCTGCAAGACCTGTCAGGACGGATGAATGAGCGGGTCGCCGACGTTGTTAAATTCATGATGTCGCAGGGAGAGATGTTGCGCGGCAC
>JBCCMX010000116.1:0-6896 GCA_039026135.1 Pseudomonadota bacterium
CAGAAATGTGTGCAGCATGTAGCCGCGCTCATAAGGCCCCTCAACAGCGCCAAACCACCGCCAGACCGTAACCCAGATCGTGTTGAACACCGAAACCAGCACGGGAAGCGCCAGAAGACTGACAAAGGCGGCCGCGCAGCGATACGTTGCCGCGCGGGGGCCCTCGACGCGCACAAAGCTCTCTATATAGGCCGCGCGGTCAATCTGCGCGCTTCCCATGCGGGTTTCGGTGTTCAACACGATCTGGGTTACGGTCTGGCGGTGGTTTGGCGCTGTTGAGGGGCCTTATGAGCGCGGCTACATGCTGCACACATTTCTGACCTTTGTGTTTGTGATGGCGGTCATTGTCGGCGCGCTTTACCTTGTGACAGCCTTCTATTATCGCAAAATGCCGCCTAGCCTGACCGCCGAAATCAAACGCCTGGGAGAGGAAAGCCAATGAGTGTCGAGTTTCTGCATGCCATGGTGCGTGTCGGCGATCTTGAAGCGGCGCTGAAATTCTACAAGGACGGTCTCGGGCTGACCGAGATTGGCCGCTACGATGTGGAAGCTGGCCGGTTTACCCTCGCTTTCCTGGCGTCGCCGGATGACATTGAGCGCTGCGGCGGTGTGCCAGACGGCACCTCGCCCACGGAGATGGATATCCCTATGGTCGAGCTGACCCATAATTGGGACACAGATGACTATGATGGCGGGCGCAATTTCGGCCATCTCGCCTATCGCGTCGGCAATATTTACGAGGCTTGTGAGCGGTTTCAGCGCATGGGCGTCGAGATTAATCGCCCGCCGCGTGACGGGCGCATGGCCTTTGTGCGCTCACCAGAGGGCATCTCGGTCGAGCTGTTGCAAAAGGGGGCGGCCCTGCCTGTTCAGGAGCCCTGGGCTAGCATGGAGAATGTCGGCGCCTGGTAGGCCTTTGCCCGCCATCTGACAAAAATTTGCATCCAGTTCCGTTTTCCGAACGTAACTTTAACCAACGAGTGGGAGACTATCATGGTGATCGATCAACCAGACTATTGTCGCCGGCCCAGCCTCTTTTCCACGCTCCGAGAAATCGGAACGCCGTTGGAAGTGACCCGGCTTGCGCGCTATTCCAATCAATTGATGAAAGCCCCGCGCGGCGACAAGCGCCCGATTGTTCTGTTGCCCGGCTTCCAATCTCCCGAGATCGCGCTGCAGCCGCTATCGGCTTACCTGAACTATCTTGGCTACTCCGCCTCAACGTGGGGTTTTGGCGTCAATACCGGAAAAGTTGATGAGCTGACCCTCAAATTCGGCGAGAAGCTCGCGCGCCAGGCCGATGAAGCCGGTGAACCGATCACGCTGATTGGCTGGAGCCTTGGCGGCGTCATTGCCCGCGAGACCGCTCGCTTGTTCGAGAATAGCGTTCGCGAGGTCATCACAATGGGAACGCCGCTAATCGGCGGTCCGAAATATACCAGTGTCGGCAGCGTGTTTGCGCGCCAGAACGGCATTGATCTGGACGAGTTCGAAAAAGAAGTTCACCGGCGCAACAGTATCGGTCTGACACAGCCGCTGACCTGTATCTACAGCAAGTCTGACGGGATTGTCGGATGGACGGCCGCGATTGACGTTTATAACCCCCAAGCGCGCAATGTTGAGGTCGACAGCACTCATTTCGGGCTCGGCGTGAACCCGAAGGTGTGGACAATCGTGGCCGAAACGCTGGTGCCCTAGACTGGCGATTGACGCTTACAGTTCCGAGACATCACAGCCGCGCGCTTCGAGAATGGGTTTCATCTCCCAGTAAGCCATCGGCGTGCGATAGAGCGGAATGCGCGGGTGCAGGTGATGCACGATATGATATTGCATCCCGAGCGACCCGAGATTGCCCAGGATAGAGCGGAAGCTGCGCGTGTTACGATAACGCCCGGTCCTGGTGCCTGGATGATGCGGCGCCCAGCTGAGATAGAACTGGATATAGGTCAGCGCGATATGGCGGGGCAGCCACCATAAGAGGGCCGCTTCCAGTGCGAGGCCCGACCACGCCATAGCGATCAAGAAAGTATAGAAAGCGAGCGTGGCCAGCGCGCCTTCCACGACAAGGTCACCGCGCCCAATTCGGTACAAGGCGTCCGCATAGCCATTAAAGCCGCCTTCTGCGCGCGGCTGACGGTTCTTGATACTCTTCCAAATCGCGCTCAACGGTCCGGCCGCATGTGTTGAATGGTCCGGATCGCGCTGCGGGTCATTGGTGTGTTTGTGATGCTCCAGATGGGTATAGCGCAGCACCCGGTAAGGCACGGCCAGTGGGATCACCGATAAATGTCCGACAAGCTCGTTCAGCCAGCGCAGCGGCTCGCCGGGCCGGGCGATAATGTCATGCTGGGCCTCATGAGAAGGCAGGTAGCAGAGTGTGACATTGACCGCCGCGATGACAAAGCCAAGCCAGAGCGGCAGGTAGCCCATCAGGACAAGTGGCCAGAGCGACAGCCAGATGGCGAGATTGATAAACGCCCAGGCGACGGCGAAATACGGGAACTTCCCGATATGGCGGCGCGCAATCTCGCGTTCCTGGCGCAGAAGGTCGGCCTCTTCGTCGATCACGGCGTCTGGCGCGGGTATCATATCCAGCGTCCCCGAATTTGTGCGACCAGCCCGTAAAGGCCGCCAACGATCAGTCCTGTCATCAGTGGGGTCAGGCCGAAAGGTGGCGTCAGCGCTGTCTTTTCAATGATTTGCGCCAGCAAAGGCGCCATAAAGCCAAACGCGAATATCAGCGGACCGTATTCAAATATCGTCTTGAAGATTGCAGCCATGGCCTCGACTACCACAAAAGTGACGCAGGCGTCAACTTTTTTGACGTGTCTTAGTCGCCCTTTTTGAACGAGATGGTGACCTCGCCAATCAGGATGCCATATCGCGTCACGTAGGCCCGGTTCATCAATACCCCGTCTGCCAGCAGATACATCCAGTCATCGAAACCAACATTCCACGTGCTGTCGCCGACCTTCAGATCGACTTTGTACTTCCAGTTAAACGCGTTGCCGGCCACCTCGCCCTCGGCATAGCCCGGAACGTCGCCGGCGGTGCCGCGATACTTCCCGTCGCCCAGAATATCGATGACCCAGACTCGAGTATCGGTCGTTCCGTCATCATAGACAAAGCGTTCATCCAGCGTCAGAACACTGTCTTCGACCGTTCCTGTAATATCGACCTTGAAACTGTTGCGGACCTTGTTGAACCGGTCTTCAAACACGCCGTAAGCTGTTGTCTCGCCCTCAAAATAGGTCTCAAGGCGCAGCTCGCGCGGGCTGTCGGCAAAATCATCCAGAGAGGGCCCCGTCGCGCAGGCGCTGACAAGCGGCGCGGCGGCGCCAAGGGCAAGGGCGACAAGTTTTGGGCGGGCCATAGCGGGCGTCCTTTTTTCAGGCTGTTTGATCTTCCTACGCCCGAACCGCCCGTTCGGTTCACGCTGTCAGCCCATTATGCGCGGCGCCCGGCTTTATTTCTTGAACTTGGAATAGGGCGCCGGCTTTTCGACAACCGGTGCCTTTTTGGCCTCGACCGGGAGGCCAGGGCCGGAAATGGCGGTAATGCCGGAATAGACGTCATCGATCAGCGCGGCGTGCGTCACCTTCCATATCTGGCCGTCGCCGCCCGGCCGGCACGTTTCAAGCACAAGCGTGCCACTGCGCAGGGCGGCCGTTCTGTCCACATCGAGGCACAGCCCGCTCGCCTCATGGACAAGGGCGGCCTCCAGAATGGGCGCAAGCGACTGTATATCGCCGAGTTCGAACAGCCGCCGGTCACCGCCGCCGCAAGGCAGCGCCTCGACCACGTCGCCTGGGGCCGCTTCGGCGCCGGCCTCCACATAAAGGCACTGGCCGATTGTCGCCAGGATCAGAAAACTGTCCTGAGAGAACTCAAACTGCCAGATCAGCTCGTTTGTAATCGAGAGCGGGTCTTGTGCGATACAATCGGTCCCAGCGCCGGGAATGCCCGGCAAGCTCGGCCCGCCAATGGAGACACATCCGTCAATCACAGGGTCAGGGTCAACACATGTGCGCACGGCCGCCGCGCCGCGTGTTCCGTCTGCGGCATCACTGGCAACAAGGCACATCCCGCTTGCGACATGTTCGAAGACGTGTCGGCTCTGGTCGAGTGGAACGTCCTCAAAGCCCTGCGCTGTTGCCGCCGAACTGAACAATACGGGCAGGCAAAGGGCGGCCACAGCATGGCGCGCAGCTGTTCTCGCAATCCTATCCACACATCTCATACGGACCCCCTCAATTTGCTGCGCCATTAGCCTATCATGTTCTGCGCCGGCGCAAAGTCACCAACATGGGCGGCTGAGCTGTCTTTGCCCGGCCATATTTGGTCATTTCGCCGACACAGTTTATTCAGAGAAAGTTCAGCCACTTGGCACGACACTCACAAGTGTCCAATCGGAGGTGGAGATGACACGTAACTGGGGTCTGACGGTGTTGGCCGCGCTCGGCCTCGGCGCCTGCGCGACGCCGGGTATCGATTATGAAGCAAAGCTCATGGCGCGCTATCCTGAGGCGGCGGCTCAGCGCGACGTGATTATCGACTATTTCTCTGGCCCGATGGGCGGCTGGTATACTGAGCGTTTCGAAGCCATGCTGGCCAATGCGACGCTGGATGGTCGGCCCTGGTTCCGGTTTGCCGATTATGCCGTTGATGTTCCGGCCGGCGCAGTGGGTATCTATAGCGGCTATGTCGACGTGGTTGATCATCGTGTCCACGAATATACGCGCACTGTCAGCAAATGTGTGGAGTGGGATGGCCTGTTTGACTGCGAAACCCGCGCGGATGTTGAGGAATACTGCATTGAAGAAACCGTCGAGGTTGTCGCCCATCCGCGCCTGATCAACCGCGCGAGTGGTGAGGTCGTTTACGAGGCGACGTATGGCGGGGAAGCCAGCCGCGAAGAGTGCGAGGAAGGTCACTACCATTATGGCGCCTATGGCCATCATGGCCCGTTCGGCTTCGACGCGCCCGCCGATCTGATCCGCTCGGCCTTGTCAGAAACGCTGCATCCCATCCGCCTCGATGTTGCGCCCCGAAATGCCATTGTGCGCGCCGAGTTCGTGACCGAAGCGCTTGACCCCATGGTGCGCGTCGACCCGGCCTTTCAACAGGGCGTTGAGGCTGTCAAACGCGATCCGTTTACCTCATGCAGTGTCTGGCTCGCCATGAGTGAGGAATATCCCGCCGCGCCGGCCGTGATCCACAATATGGGTGCCTGCGCGGAGGCCTCGAGCGACTTCCTTACCGCCCAGTCCCACTATGCACGCGCCGCCGAGCTCTCCTCTGCATTGGGCGCAACCGACAAGCTGATGCAGCCCTATCTGGCCAGCTTGCAGCGCCTGTCTGGCCAGCGCTGGGGGCTGGAACAGATCAAACAGGCCACGGGCGAGACACAGCCCGTGCCGGACGTTCCAGATGCACGCGATGAGGCTGATGAACCACCGGTAAGCTAAGTCTCATCGTCGCGTTTCACGCCATCCAATACAGAGTGCGCCTGTTGTGTCTCCGCCTTATCCCGGGCTTTCTCGGCTTTTGTCCGGCCGAACTTGACGCGGTTTTCTGCCGCGCGCTGGTCTTTATCAGCGCGTGCTTTGGCCTTGCGGGCTTTGTTTAGATTGACGGGTTCAGCCACGTCTAATCCGGGTTCGCGTTGCGCCACTGTTCCATGGCGAGCGAGATCGCAAAGGTTTCGCGATATTTCGGGCTGGAGGCGGGCCGCGGCGCGCGCGCCGCCGTTAGCGCCATAATCTCGGCGAGCTTGTTATGCGCCGCGCCGGACTGGCCAGCGCCAATATAGGCGTGCAGTTCGACCAGCGCGCTGGACAGTTTGTCATGCGCGCGAATGACGAAATAGGGCTCGTCTTCGGCGAGATTGTCCAGAACATCAAATTCAGACGGGTTGGCCTTCGAGCCGACGGGTGCGTTCATAAGCGTTTCTTTCAGTAGGCAGATGTGATTCTGCGACAGACTAGCCGGTTTCGGTGCGCAAGTCAGTTGCCAAAGAAGAGCCGCGCAAGGGCACGCTGAATGGGGTATTCATAGGCCAACAAAGAGCCTGCACTGGCTGCAATCAGGCTGGGCGGAACGCCCGCGAGGCGCTCGACTGCCAGCACCCGGTTTTCGCCATCTATCTCAACGACGGGGTGAAGCACGTCGACAATGGCGATGTCGCCCTTTTTGAGCAGCGGCGCGATCACAATGGCGCCAGTGGCGTCTAGGCCGGGATAGCTCAGCACGGCAAAGCGCCGGTCTGGCTGGTTCTGCAGCGTCACGATGGCGTAAGGCTCAGCGCTCAAAACAGGCGCAGCCCATCGGACCAGAGCCCATTCACGCGAATGTCCTTCGCATTGGCCTCCATGGCTTCGCGATTGTCTTCAATCCAGGCATCGACGCGCTTGCGCTTTACGGCGTCGGCCACAGCCTTCTGGGCAATGGCCTCCGGGTCAAGGCCCAGCTTGCGGGCTTCGACTGCAAGGGACGGGGGCCCGTCAAACAACACTGCCTCTTCGCTGAGACCCCGTGTAGCCGCTTTGTCGTTCTTCAGCGCGCGCTCAACGGCTGCATGCGTTTCTGCTCTGAGGTTTCTCGTATCCCCTGACACGAAACTGTAGAGTGTCGTTTTTGCGATGCCCGCGCGTTCGGCAATTTGCACAACAGGAACCTTGCTGTCTTGAATGGCCTGTCTGAGTTCATCCGAGCTTTGCATTACGGAAAAATACGAAATTCCGTAGCAACCGTCAACTCGGTTCGGTTGGAATGCAGGCGTCAGAACCCTTGCGTCAGCCTGTTAATCGCGCGCCAGATGTCGACACTGAACGCATCTGCCGATGTCACAAAAGCCTGCAGCGCCGGGCGCGGCGCCGCGCCAATCAGCTCTGTGC
>JBCCMX010000117.1:0-6854 GCA_039026135.1 Pseudomonadota bacterium
ACAGGGCTCACCGCCCCGATACCGAACAGCGAAAAAGGCCCGCATTGCATCATCGCCGAAATCTACCCCTCGACGCTAGATGTCAGCCCACAGCCGCAGGAAATCATGGATCGCGCCCAGGTTCGCAGCCTTGCGACCCGCTTTTTCCAGCAAGATAGCGCCGGCCAGTTGGCAACCGCTTTTCACGCCCCAAATTCGCTTGACAGGCGAATTTTACGGAAAATCGAGGCCGAAGAGGGGTGGATTCTGGCAATTTAGGCCGAAATCCCCCGTACTTATTGGTCTTACGGGATATTCACCTGTTCCGAATCATGGACAATGCCGGAGCGGCACTACCTGCCGTTCTTAAGAGGGAGAGCCCAATGAATAAGGGTGAACTGACCAAAGCAGTGGCTGACGCCGCTGATATGTCCCAGGCCGAAGCTGGCCGCGCCGTGGACGCTGTATTCGATTCCATCGCCGGCGCTGTGAAAAGCCGCGACCAGGTCGCGATTGCCGGCTTTGGAACATTCCTGGCCAAGACACGTGGCGCCCGTGAGGGACGTAACCCTGCGACAGGAGAAAAAATCCAGATTGCTGAAAAAACCTCAGCCGCTTTCAAGCCCGCTTCGGCTTTGAAGGATCTGTAAAACTTGGTGACCCTCTTGCAGGGGCATTTAAAGCGGCGCGTCACACCTTGTGGCGCGCCGTTTTTCTTTCCAGTAGCGCCCATTGGGCAAACCCGGCAATCAACAGCGCCAAGGTCGCTGCTTCCATCATGCCTTGCGCGCCGCGCGAGAGAACAATGCCGAAGAAGTAGCCGGCCGGAATCATCAGGACAAAAAATGATGCGATATGGATCAGAGTCGGCACCCAGATGATCTCTTGCGCGCGCAGCGCCATCGCGCATGTGGCTTGCAGTCCATCAAATGTCGTCGCAACCGCCGCATAGAGCAGCAAGGCGGCAATGGCCGGCGCCAGCAGCACGCCATCGACGCTGGCTTCGGCATTGACCAGGCCAAGCGCGATCAGGTCCTTGAAGACAAAAATGATCAGCGCGGTCAGCGCGCCCACCGCAAATGTCGCCGCCACCGCAAGGCGCGAGGCCTCGCGCACACCTTTCATATCACCGCGGCCAAAATGCTCCGCCACTCTGACACTCGTGGCGGTTCCAATCCCGAGAAACGCCATAAAGCAAAGCCCCATAATCTGAACGGTGTAGCCGTAAATCGCATTCGCCGCGACGCTCACAAAGGCTGCAATCGTATAGGTGAGGTTGAACCCGCCCCATTCTGCGACATTGGAAATCGCCGTGCCAGTGCCGACTGCCAACTGCCGTTTGGCCTCATCAGCGGGCGCCGGATCAGCAGGCGCCAACGCCGGCGTCAACCAGAGAACGAGCCCCAGCATCACAATGGTCAGCGCCCACCGTGATCCCGTTGTCGCCCAGGCCACGCCCTCTGCGCCAAGTTGCGGCATGCCCCACCAACCCAGCACAAAGGCAAGATCCAGAACAAGGTTCACCGCCACGCCGAAATACATCACGTAAGTCACAAGCAGCGGACGACGCAGCGCCTCAAGATAGAAACCGCATGCCGTCGAGATCATGAAAGCGACCAGACCAAGCGCGATAATACGCGACACAAGCGCTGTTTCAGCAGCAAAGACAGACGCCGACATGGTGGCACTCATCCCGGCATTCGGATTGATCACAACAAAGAGGAAGTGAAACAAACTCTCGGAGCCAAAATAGATAACACCCATTAGGACAAAGCCGAGAACAACCGACATCCAAAATCCCCGGCGAAAAATCCGCCCCGATTGATCGGTTTCGCCCCGGCCAAGCATTTCTGATGTCAGCACCTGAACGCCCAGCAGTAGGCCCATGCCCAAGCCAAGCGCAATGCCAATCGGCAACCAGGCGTTCAGAACAAACGCAAGCTCATGCTCCTGGCCTTTGACCTGGCCAAGCACAATAGCATCGGTCAGCCCCATCAACATCCACGACATGCGTGAAATTGCGATCGGACCAGACAGTCGCAACAAGTCAACAATGTCGGTGACCCGCGCCCAGGCGGGCCATGATGCCCGCTGGGTCATGGACTATTCCTAAATTAGCTCGCCGCGCGTGCCGGTTCGGCCGATGCGGTTTTCGCGCCAAGCAGCTTGTCGGCTACCAGGAAAGCAAGTTCAAGCGCTTGTTCGCCATTCAGACGAGGATCACAATGAGTGTGATATCTTGACGACAGGTCGGCTTCTGAAATCGCCTGCGCGCCGCCAATACACTCGGTGACATCCTGGCCGGTCATCTCGAAATGAACCCCGCCAGGAACACACCCCTCGGCCGTCAGAACATCGATAAACTCGCCGACTTCAGAGAGAATTTTGTCGACCGGCCGCGTCTTGAAGCCGTTCATTGTGGTCGTGTTGCCGTGCATCGGATCGCACGACCACACGACCGTTCGCCCGCTCGCCTTGACCGCGCGTGCCAGCGGCGTCAGACCATCTGCCACACCGCCCGCGCCAAACCGCGAAATCAGCGTGATACGCCCGGGCTCATCATCCGGGTTTAACGCATCAATGATGCGCAGCAGCTCGTCGGCCGCGAGGCCAGGCCCACATTTCACACCAATCGGGTTCTTTATGCCCCGGCAGAACTCAACATGCGCATGATCCACCTGCCGCGTGCGATGACCAATCCACAGCATATGGGCGGATGTATCATACCATTGACCAGTGCCAGTCGCCTCATCACGCCGTGTCATCGCCTGCTCATAGCCAAGCAGCAGCGCTTCGTGACTGGTATAGACTTCAGCGCGCGACAATTGACGCGCGCTTGTGGAGTCGACACCGCATGCACGCATGAAGTCCAACGCGTCGGTGATCTTGTCAGCCAGTTCGCGATATTGTGCGCCAAGCGGAGAGCGCTCAACAAAGCCCAGCATCCATGAGTGCACATTCTCCAGGCTTGCATATCCGCCCTGGCTGAACGCACGCACCAGATTCAGTGTCGCGGCCGACTGCGAATAGGACCGGATAAGTCGATCGGGGTCAGGCCGGCGTGAGGCTTCGGAGAAGTCCATGCCGTTAATATTGTCACCGCGATAAGATGGCAGGGTCACGCCATCCACTGTTTCAACCGGCGACGAGCGCGGCTTGCCGAACTGGCCTGCCAGACGTCCAACCTTCACGACCGGCTTGGATGTCGCATACGTCAGCACGACGGCCATTTGAAGCAGGACACGCAACGTGTCGCGAATATTGTCCGCGCTGAATTCCTTGAAGCTCTCCGCACAGTCTCCGCCTTGCAGCAGGAAAGCTTCGCCAGCAGCGACATCGGCCAATTTGCCTTTCAACCGGTCGACTTCACCGGCAAAAACAAGCGGCGGCGATTCGGCCAGCCGGGCCTCTGCTGAAGCCAGGGCCGCAGTATCGGGATAATCATCCGGTATGTGCTTGGCCGGGCGGTCACGCCAGCTGGAAGGCGTCCAAGTCATTGTTATTCTCCTTTGAAGCGCCGCTTTTGCACAGAGTTAGGTCGAAACTCAAGCATTTCATCCATCTCATGACATCAAAGTGTAGCCGATATCCGGCAATCAGGTTACGCGATTAGCGAAACCCTCCCAGTATCGGACCCGTGAATGTCCCATCTTATTATCGCGCACGGCCCGCACGACCTTGACCCTTTGCTTCTGGTTCATGAAGCGATGCGCCAGGCCTCCATCCCGACATGGTATGTGACGCCTGATGGCTCCGCCCGTGTTGATACGGCGGCCATTGATGCGGCAATTGATGACGCGTTTGGCATGGTTGTGCTAGTCTCGGGCTCGTCGGTGCGCTCAAAGACGGTGCAGGCCCAGCTGCAAAGGGCCCGGGCGCGCGGTCTGTCCCTGTTCCCGATCCGCGCCGACAATGGCCGCTTGTCGAAACAGTTCAAAGCCGCGCTCGCCGACAAGCTCACGGACGCAATTGATGATGAGGGCGCGCTCGACCGTCTGGTGAGCAATGTCCGCAAGCGGTTCGAGCGCCGCTGCCCGGTAATTTCCGTAATGAACCTGAAGGGCGGTATCGGCAAGACGACGATTGCCTCGCAAGTTTTCGGCGCCTGGCAATCGACTCTTGGCGGACGCACGCTTCTGATCGATCTCGACCCGCAATACAACTTGACCCAGACCTTCTTCGATATGGACCATGCCGATGAAAGCGCCGCGCGGGACAAATCGGTCATTTCACTCTTCGAGCGCTCGCGCCTTCATGCTGCTGATGCCGCCTCGCCGGCCGACAGCTGGTCACATATTGAAACAGAACCTGTGCCGGCCGCACCGCGAGAGATTATCAGCCACGATCTGCTCACCCAGGATGGGCCGCCAGGACGGCTGGATTTGATCTCGGGTCAGTTTGAAATCTCAAAATATGCCTTCGCCTCTGATCCGAATGCGCTGAATGCCGTCGGCGCGAATTTCCGCCGGATGATCGACCATTATCGCAGCGAATACGATCTCATCGTCTTTGATACCAACCCCAATGCAACTTTCTTGACGCGTTGCGCGCTTGAAGCGGCCGACCGCGTGCTGGCGCCAATGCATGCCGATATTTACTCGCTGCGCGGCGTGCGCCTGTTGAACCAGGTTATTCAGGAGCGCGTGGTCGATACCAGACGTCCGCATCTTTCGGTGATTTTCAATGCTGTCGGGCGCTCCGAACAATCGAACTTTGAGGCCGATGCCCGCAATGGCACCTATGACGACCAGGCCGGCTTCGCCCTGTCAAAACGTCTGTTGCAGCATGCATTGCCCAAATCAGGCCACCTGGCTGTGCGCGCGCCTGAGCCCGGTGATCCAGCCTGGAAACAATTGCTTATCCATCGCGGGCGCGGCGGCGGCCTGAAGGCGATACGTGATACGCTGACGAATATTGCGACCGAACTGAAAAACCTAGTGGACGCTTAGGTCGATCGACCGCGCAGAGAGCGAAAGATCGCAATGCACAAGCCGATAAATGCGATCACCAAGCCGAAATAAGCCAGAGCAAACTTGAGCGGCGTCAACCAAGCCTTCCATCCGACCAGTTGATCCTGCCCCATCAGAGCCAGGATCTGGATGAAGCCCTCAACAAGATCGGCCGGAAGCGCCATCGCGATCGGGATAGACAGCCATGGACCAAACCGCCCAAAATATCGCAGCGCCATCCCGACAAACAGGGCTGTATAGGCAAATGGATAGGCCACATCCATCGTTGCCGTTACCCAGATATGGACCTGCTTTTGTACCTGTGTCAGCACGGCAATGTGATCACGGATCTCGGCGGGGTCTGACAGCGTATCGATCAGCTCAAATTGCCAGTGACGCATAACCAGGCCAAATCCGGCGGTAAGAACCAATACGACCCCAAATGATAACCAGAGGCTTGGTAGCTCAGTCAATTTTCTCAGCATTGGCGACCCCGGACCATATTCAAATGCGCTTATGCAATTTCAGCCAACCAGTCGAGTAGCAGGCGATTGGTCTCATCCGGGCGTTCCTGCTGAACCCAGTGCCCACAGCCTTCCAGAATGTGCACGCTGCGCAAATCGCTCAAACCGGCCTTGAGCCGCGTCTCAAGATCGCCCGGAAACATGATCATGGCCGTGTCACGGCTGCCAATCATGAACATGGATGGCTGGTCGATGACCTGACTGTCCAAACTGGTCAGCATCGCATGATCACGCTCGAAATTGCGATAGCGGTTAAGCGCGCCGGACCAACCGGCCCGCTCAAACTCTGACACGTAATACGCCTCGACCGCCGGCGGAAACCAGTCACCCATCTTGTCGGGAATTTCGCCCACCTGCTCGAACATCTTCGCATCCGCCGGTTTGGCACGAAAGAAATCGTCCGGCGCATCGCCCGACCAGGCAAAGTAGAAATTATGGATTGCCTGCGCTGTATCGGCTTCAAACTCGGCCTCGGCTCGGCCCGGCTCCTGAAAATAATGCAGATAGAAGAACAGGTTCTTGTCGATAAAGTGCTTCTTCGTCACATCGAGAATAGTCTGATCCCCCATTGGCGCATGCGGAATAGCCATGCCGGCCACGGCGCGAAAATGATCCGGATGCAGCAGCGCTGCGTTCCAAGCAATGGGCGCGCCCCAATCATGGCCAATAATGATGGCCGGATCATCCGGGCTGAGTTCATCAACCAGACCTGCCATATCGGCGGTCATTTCCTTGATGGCGTACGCGGCAATATCGGCAGGCTGATCCGAACCGCCATAGCCACGTATATCAGGCGCCGCGACACGGTAACCGGCCTCGGCGAGAACGGGAATCTGGTGGCGCCATGAAAACCAGCTTTCGGGAAAACCATGGGCCAAAACGATAAGTGGCCCCGTCTCAGAGCCATCAACAGCGACGCGCAGCTGCACGCCATTCGTTTCGATAAATTGGAAACTCTTCATTCTGCAAGGCTAATCCAGCCCAGCCTATTCGTCCACAAAATGCAGACCCGCATCATAGGTATCCTGCCAGACGACATGAGCAATTCTGTTGATCTTGTAGCGGCTAGACGACAGGCGCACCACATTTGGCAGAGAGGAGCGAGAGCGAAATCGAACGCGCGCGCCACTTTCCGATAGATTCAACAGAACGCCGTCCACGCGATGTCCCTCGCGGCTGATCACATTGCAAACAGCCCAGGCGTCACGACGCCTATACTTGCGGCGGCCACCGCCTTCCATACGCTTTAGCGGCGACGCCTTCGGTGTCGGCGCAGCGCTCGAACCAATAGCGCGCGACAGGTCAAGCTTGCCGGCGCCCTTCTTGGACGATTTGGAAAATATCGGTGCCATAACTGCCGCTCTATACGAAGGGAGTTTAAAACCGGTTTATAGCCTTCACA
>JBCCMX010000118.1:0-6670 GCA_039026135.1 Pseudomonadota bacterium
CTCAGCCCGGATAATCGAGTCGATGTCATTGGATTCAAGCGTCAGAATGCCAACCACGGCAGAGACACGCTGGATCGGCACCGAGACCGAGATGATTCGCTGGCCGCGATCATTGAATCTCTGACTCGCCGCTTCGTTACCTGCCAGGGCCGCGCCGAATTCGGCGTCAAATGTCTGTGTTCTAACCGCATCGCCGCCGCGGTCAGGCGTGATCGCGTCAAACAGGCTGACGGCCCATTCTGACATGCCGCGGCTCCATACCGTCATTCGCCCCGGTTCCTGAAGCGGGGGCAGGTTGGACACAATCACCCGGTTGGACAGGAAGTAACTATCCCCGACCAGGCGCCCTTCGGTGTTGAACACCTTGCCGCGAATGGTCAGTGGTAAAGATAGGTCCGACAATGCGTTGCGCGCGAGCGGCTCGTCCATGATCGGAACGGGTTTACCGAAAGTGGCGTCCTTGGCGATCAGGTTTGACAGAAGCTGCGCCTGACCGACAAGGTCCTGTTTCTTTGTGACAACAAAGCTTGCCCGCATTTCGTTCAGCACCATGGCGCCAAGGATCAAGATGGCTAGTCCAGCCAGGTTTGACAGGAAAATAAGCCGCGCGATGCGAGAGCCAAGCATGCCTGCTCTGGCTTTCTCCAATCGGGTCTGGGGCGTCTGATCCATTTGTTTGGCTTTGCGGGCCTGCTTTGGGTTAAATGTCGGCGGCCACTTTCATCGACACAATTGAATCGGGGCTCTGAACAGGCTCGCCGCGCTTAATCTGGTCAATCACGTCCATGCCTTCGGTCACTTTACCCCAGACGGTGTATTGTCTGTCCAAAAAGCTCGCATTGTCAAAGCAGATGAAAAACTGGCTATTGGCTGAATGCGGCTGGTTTGTCCGCGCCATTGAACACGTTCCGCGGACATGCGGCTCACTGTTGAACTCGGCCTGCAGGTCCGGTTTCGACGAACCACCCATACCCGTTCCCTGCGGGCAGCCGCACTGTGCCATAAAGCCGTCAATGACGCGGTGGAAGACAATACCGTCATAAAAGCCCTCGCGCGCGAGTTCTTTGATGCGATCGACATGCCCCGGAGCGAGGTCGGGCCGCATTTCGATTTTGACCGATCCTTTTGTTGTTTCGAGGATAAGCGTGTTTTCCAGATCTGCCATATAGGGGCTCCATGTTTCGTCTGTCTCTCCGCTTAAGCCCAAGCGGTGATGGCGAAAAGCCCTCCTTAGCGGTAATCTGTCATACCTTGGTAATATGCGGCGAAGTCGGCCGGCAGCGCCAGGGATGTCAAAGGGACTGTCGGCGGCGGTGACAGGTCGTGAGTGACAGACGTCACGTAGACAATATCGAAACGGCGCAAGGCCGGTGCCTGGGCCAGCTCGTTCGCGATCATTTTGGCTAAAACAGTGCTCATATACGAGCCGAGTGACCCGTCTGCGCCGCGACGATAGACCGTAACTTGCACCTTCGTCTGTGACGGGGCGATGTCGCCTGCCGTAATGATAGCCTCAAGCGCTGTGAGCCCGCCGGAGAAGGCGTACCGCCCTGGATTGTTCACTAGACCGCCGACATAAATCGCCGGGGCCGGGGAGGCGGCCAGTACAATATCGGCGCGCGGTTCGATTAGTTCAGAGGCGAGTGACGTCTCCAAATCGGCCGCAATATCGGCCAAAGGACGGCCCGCTGCGCGAATCGAGTCAATAAAGGGGAAATCGATGAACCCGTCGTCTTTGATCGTGACAGTCCGGTTCAACTCCGGCGCCGTTTGGATCAGAATATCAACTTGGTCGCCGGCGGCAGCCAAGAAGGGGCTGCTTACATCAAACTGGTCTAATATCGCCTGCTGACCGGGCGGCGCCTGCCTATCTGGTATGCTTGTGCAGCCACCGGCAGGCAGGGCAGCGGCAAACAGAGCAGAAGCAAGCCGTATACTTGTGGGACGGTATCGCATCAGCTGAATTTAACGCGCGCGGGTTAATCATTAAAGAAGTATCAAGCGATGCAGGTGAATTTGATCTATTCAGTTAATATGGACCGCTCATATGGCCAGATCAGTCGATACGATGCGTTCCGGTAGCGCGTCGCCCCGGTCAAGCGCCTGGGCGGACCTTTCATTGTATCTCTCGCGCGCGAAATGGCTCATGGGCGCTGTCGCGGCGCTTATACTGGCCGGCCAGCTGGCCCTTTTGTTCATTGTGCCCGGAGCGTACGAGGCGCGGGCCGTTCTTGCTGTTTCGCCTTATGAGGACGGGGCATCGGGCGCCGCCATTCGCCGGTCGGAAGCCAGCATTGTGCTCGGCGAGGCGGTGCGCACTGAAACACTCTCACGATTTCCACTCGCGAGGCTCTACCCGGACAATTCTGAGGCCGAGGCCGCGTTTGCCGGTGCCTTGACGGTTACAGGCGCTGAGCGACCCGATGCGTTCACAGTGAGGTTCCAGCACCGCGAACCCGCGCTGGCCCGTGAAGTGGTGAACGCCGTGATCGGCAGCTATTTGCAGTTACGTGGCCCGATCCTGGCCTCAAACGCGCCCCCAGTGGCGGATCAACCCGACACGACCGGCAAGCTGACGCTTCTGCAGGCGGAAGCGGATATTCGGGCGTTTTTGAAGTTGAATGATATTGCCGATTTCGAAAGTGAATGGGCAAGCGCAGAATCTCTTCAACGTCTGATTACGGGGGAGATGCTGATTGCCGAAACGCGTGCGAACGCCATCAAGGCCCAAATGTCCGCCCTTCAGAATCAGCGCCGTCAAACACCAAAGACGATTGAAATCTTCCGGGAGAACACCACACAGCAGACCCTGCTCGATTTGAAACTGCAGCGGCAGGATATGCTGACGAGATACACACCTCAAAGCGAAGCACTTAAGCTTATAGACAAACGTATCGCGCAGGTTGAAAACTATCTCGCGGCAAATCAGACGCTTGCCCAGACCGTCCGGAACGGCCCCAACCCAGTCTATCAGTCGATTGAAGCAACGCTTATTCAGCTCAACGCCGAATTGGTCTCTCGTGATAGTCAGATCGCGGATTTCACTGCGAAGCTCGCACCGATCACAAGTCGACTCGACACATTGAACACCTTGCGTCCACAATGGGCAGCCCTGCAGAACGCACGGCGTACAGCGACCCGCGCCGTCGACGCGCCGGCTTCAGAGCCTGTACCGGCAAACCCGGCTGAGCGGGTCATTGAAGTGATCGAGCCGGTTTCGATTTCGCAGCTCAGTGGTGCACCATCTGCGCTATTGTTGCTCGGCGTGTGTCTTATCGCGGCCCTGGTCGGCCTGTTCGTTGGTCTGATCAATGTCTTAAGGCAAAAGGGGATGGCGGGCCCGAAGCGGCTTGAACAGGAAACCGGGCTACCGGTCATTGCGGCTGTTGAGCGGCGCTAGCGCGAAGCCACGATGGCCCGAATCACTTTATTTTCAGGCTAAGCTTGGGAGCATTTATCACTGTTTTGTCCACCGCCATGTTAAAGGATGTGCGACCAGACCTTGTCGGTTTGTGGTCGAAACTGTACTCGCGCTCTGTGCGGCGGATTATGTTTGTCTCGGCACATGAGTATGAGGACACGTCCAGCATTGCAGCAAGCTTTGCGCTGCTCGCGAGCGAGCGCAGCGATCGACCGGTTTGGCTGATTGACATTGATCTTGTCGGCAATCCGGTTTTTGCCATGCTCGATCGTGGCGCAAGCGATGTCATTGGCCGGCCTGGACGGGCGTATGATGCCTCTCTGCAATCAACAGATAGGATTTATGAGGTTTCCCCGCTGTTGTCCGGCGCAAGCACTCACAAGCTGCTCACCATTCACGACCTGCCTGGAACAAATCTCTTTGTGACCCGTATGCGCAGCGAGTATCTGAAAGAGGGACAGACAATCGCGCTGAGAACGGGCGCCGCCTGGTGGGACACGCTTCGCGATGTTGTCGCCTGGGCTGTTATCGATGCGCCGCCGCTTGGGCGCTCAGATGGAAGCTTGTCAGTGGCGCGCGATGTGGACGGCATTGTCATTGTCGTGGAAGCCGACCGGACGTCTGCAAATGATGTCAGACGCGCGCAAGACTTGCTTGAGCGCGCGGGCGGAAAAGTTCTGGGCGTAGTTATGGACAATGTCCGCAAAGATGCTTTGCGTCAGGCCGGTCTTCGGCGCTGATCAATCAAGCGACATTTCCTTGCGCAAGTTATCATGGGCTTCTTCGATTGAAACAATATCGAGACCACTATTGCGTGCCAGCTTGGCGAGGTAGCGAAGCGTAGATGGCCGTGTGCCGATATCGCTTGGCTGATCCTGCACATCATGTGTGTGAAGAATGACCCATCCGCCGGAAAGAGCGGCCTTCTCAATCGCTTTCTCGGCGCGCTCCACGGTCCACTCGTCACGCATAATGGCGTAAGACCGCAGCTGAACGCGATCAGACCCCTTGCGATTGATGCCTGGCAGTATACCGCGGGCCGTCGCCATCAGCGATTTGAGTTCCTGTTTGGTATCGGTTTGGGTCTCGCCGAAAGGCCAGGCAAAGTGACACGGATAGGCTGGATCAACATAGTCACGCAGCGCTAGGAGATTCCGGGTTAGGTCAGCCTGGATCGTTCGGATATTTGCGATCGAGCAGTCGATATGAGCGTGTGAATGGGCTGCGATCTGGTGCCCGCGAGCGGACAGCGTCTCCAGGGTGCGATCTGTAAACATCTCGCCGAGCGGCGTTTTCAGTCCCGACAGGCCGGTACAGGCATAAAAAGTTGCCTTTGCATTGAACGCTTCGACCACTGCTGCGCCATTTTCCGCTGCGCTGATGGGAAAGTCGTCAAATGTAAAGCTGATCATTGGCCGCGACGGCGTTAGCGGCAGCGGCGCGGCCGCCTTCCACTGCGTCAGGCGGCGGCCAATCGTTGCTGTCAGCGACTGATCAGGTTGATATGTTGATGGATCGAGTGCGCCCATTAGAGATACTCTGCATAGGCTGCCGCCCGAAACACACGCAGGCCAAACAGGCGCAGGTTTAGCGGCATCCGCTCATTACGAACAACATCTGCTGCAAGTGACTCGATCTTTCGAGAGAAAGGCAGATATGATATCGCCTTGGCAGCCCGGAACAGTCTACGCTGACGCAGCAAGCGGTGCTGCGATGCGGCGCGGGCATAACTTTCGCCAGAGTTGGTATATCTACGAATCAACTCATCGACATCGCTTAAGTCCAAATCCGAGACTGTGTTGTCAATATGCTCGACGCGGAACTTGCGAGAAACCGAAAGCCCCCAGTCAACATAGTCCCATCCCCAGTCGCCGGTATCGCTGGCAACATTAACGCTTTCGATGATACGGCGATGAACCAGTATGTTGGTCGCAAACACATTCGGGCCGGGTTTTTCGACACGCTTATCGGCCGGCAGATACTCAGACTGTGCGGCGTGAGCCGCGTGCAGATCTGTCGCCTGCATTTTGGGTGCGTACTTTAGACTGTGGCCGCCCGCATAGAGCGCGGGT
Source organism: Pseudomonadota bacterium (assembly GCA_039026135.1). Taxonomy (GTDB): domain Bacteria; phylum Pseudomonadota; class Alphaproteobacteria; order Caulobacterales; family Hyphomonadaceae; genus Henriciella. Next base: position 5,494 of record JBCCMX010000118.1, read on the forward strand.
TTCTGGCGCGCATTTGCCACGCTCAGGTATCTGGCGAGAAACGCGTTGCTGTCCGGGCTGACATTGGCGTTAAGCATGAGCATCCAGTCAGACTCGGCAAGTTCAGCCATGCGCCGCCGTGCGTTGCTTGTCGACAGCCGCCACTTCGACTGGAACAATTTCGCTGGACCGGGAAAGCTCTGAATATGCTCAGAAATCTGCGCAGTCAGGCGGGGGTCGTTCGACCCATTGTCGAGAATTATCAGGGCGCACTTGTCGGCATCCTGCTGACGCGACAGCGCGGTAATCAGCTTGCGCGTGTCTTTGTTCCATGTGCTCAGGCAGATGGTCAGCGCGGTCGGAGCGCATATGCCATTGTGCGCCACGGCATCTTGTCCAGGAAACCGTGCATCTGTTGTCATACGTTGTTCGGCTTCGTGTCCGTTACGCATCTTAACCGGCCTCCCAGCCACGTCTCGTTGCCGGTCATTTCGACCGGTACAAATTCAATACGGGAAGCAGATGCAATTTTTGCGCCGACTCCGGCGCTGGGGTTAGAGTTTACCGTGGACCCATTCACGCGTCAGGAAACCATCAATCAGGTCACAGACAAGACCAATCTCTTCGAGTGCGGAGATGTAACGCCGGGGATCGACAAGGGGTTTCCAGATCGACCCAGCTTCAAACTGGTTCTTGGCCTCGAGCGCTAGCGTCAAGTGATCACCTTCAAAAATACCGCGCAGCTTGCCGCCGCTAAAATGGTGCTCGAGGGCGATTAAGCGTTCAATCCGGTCGGGTGTCAGCAAGGCGCGCGCTTCAACCTGATCGGTCGAGTAGACCGTAAACTCATCCTCAAATTCTTTCGCCACCAGGTCGACTTTTTGAAGGTCCCGGTCGCCGAACCAGCCCTTCCACCAGCCCTGCCGCGCAATCAATGTGCGCCCAAAAAAGCGCTCCGGGTAAGCGATATGGACCAAAAGACCTTGGAATGTGGTCACGGTTCGGCGGTTTTTTCCTGAACCGCGTTGTTCGGTCAGCTTGCACTCCACCAGTGAAAACTCAGCCCCGGCGCGCGCGCCTGTAATCATGTCTTCGAACTTGCGCGAGTCGTAGCCTGGCATCAATTTGGCCTCTTTCAGCACGTCGAAAGCCGGTGTCGGCGGCTCTGGATCCTTGATCGTCTGGAATATGCTCCCGC
>JBCCMX010000119.1:0-6667 GCA_039026135.1 Pseudomonadota bacterium
GGCGGCACGATGGCGGTGGGCGTCGGCTCCGGCCACGCGGCCCAGCTGATCGCCTTGCATGTTCTCATGGAGCCCGGAACGAAAGTAGTTGCCGCCAAACAACTCTATGGCGGTTCGATCAATCAGCTCGGACACGGCATCAAGAAATTCGGCTGGGAGGTTGAATTTGTCGATGTTAGCGATCTTGCGGCCGTCGAAGCCGCAATGGACGATAATGTCCGCGTCGTTTTCACTGAAAGCCTTGCCAATCCGGGCGGTGTTGTGACCGACATGGCGGCGATTGCAGATATCGCGCACCGCCACGGCGTGCCCTACATGGTCGATAACACGATGGCGACGCCATATCTTTGTCGCCCGCTGGAGCATGGCGCTGACATCATTGTGGAGTCCCTGACCAAATTCATTGGGGGGCATGGCAATTCGATCGGCGGCGTGGTTGTCGATGGCGGCAAGTTCGACTGGAAGGCAAATGCTGCAAAATTTCCAACGCTGACAACACCGGCTCCATTCTACAATGGTCTTGTCTTTGCTGATGGGTTTGGCGCACTGCCGCTCGGGCCGAATGGTGAGGAGGTCGACATTGCTTTTGCGATTGCCGCGCGTGCTTTCAGCCTGCGCGACCTTGGTCCGGCGCTGTCGCCAATGAACTCATTCCTGATCCTGACAGGTTGCGAAACCTTGCCGCTTCGTATGGATCGTCATTGCGCCAATGCGCTCGCCGTCGCGCAATATTTGCAAGCTCACGACAAGGTCAGCTGGGTTCAGTATGCGGGCCTGCCGGGCGACAAATACTATGATCTTGCTCAGAAATACTGTCCCAATGGCGCCGGCGCGGTCTTCACCTTTGGCCTCAAAGGCGGCCATGAAGCGGGCGTGAAACTGGTGTCGAGCGCCCAGCTGTTGAGCCACCTTGCTAATATTGGTGATACGCGATCTTTGATCATCCACCCCTCATCGACCACGCACAGCCAGCTAACAGATGAGCAAAAGATGCAAGCTGGCGCCGCGCCAGACACGGTGCGCCTATCGGTTGGGATCGAGGACGTCGCTGATATTGTTGCAGACCTCGAACAGGCGCTTGCCCAAGTCTAGGCTGTCACAATGACCACGCCTCAGCGCCTGCGAGTGGCCTGCGTGCAGATGCGCTCCGGCGTGGAGGTGTCGGCCAATATTTCGGCGGCGAGCGCTCTTATCAGTGCGGCCGCTGACAAAGGGGCCAGGCTGGTCGCAACGCCGGAAATGACCAGCTTGCTCGACATTCGCCCAGGCCAGGCGCGACCAAAGATCAAGGATGAGGCCAGCGACGCGGCGCTTGCCGCATTTTGTGCCCTGGCGCAGGCGCGCGGCATCTGGCTTCTGATCGGGTCACTCGCGGTCACACAGCCGCGAGACCGGCGGTTTGCAAACCGCTCCTTTCTGATCGCACCTGACGGGCACATCGCGGCGCGCTATGACAAGATACATATGTTCGATGTCGCGGTCGGTGACGGACAAAGCTACAGAGAATCAAAAGCTTACCATCCAGGTGAGACGGCGATTCTGGCTGAGACCCCGCTCGGCTTGCTCGGCCTGACGATTTGCTATGATGTTCGCTTTCCCTATCTCTATCGTGCGCTCGGACAGGCCGGCGCACAAATCATCTTCGTGCCGGCGGCGTTTACGCGTGTGACCGGACAGGCCCATTGGCACGCCTTGTTGCGGGCGCGGGCCATTGAGACAGGCGCCTTTATTCTTGCGCCGGCGCAGGGCGGCCATCACGAGGATGGCCGCGATACGTTTGGCCATTCTCTCATTGTGTCGCCCTGGGGTGAGATCAGCGCCGAGCAAGCTGGCGAAGAGCCCGGTGTTCTGCTGGCCGATCTCGATATGGGCGAGGTTGCCAAAGCGCGTCAGCGGATTCCCTCGCTCGCCTCAGATGCGCCTGCAGCGGTCGAAATTCGCAGATACACGCCGCAATAGGCCTTTCCATGCGCGGCGAACAGCACACAATGGTGCAACCGGTACGGGAGGCGATTAATGGCAACAGCCACAAGTATTATCCTTCATCACTACAGCGCCTCGCCGTATGCAGAGAAAATTCGTCTGGCCCTGCGGCTCAAAAATCTCGCCTGGTCCAGTGTCGACATTCCGATGATGATGCCCAAGCCTGACTTGACCGCGCTGACAGGCGGCTATCGCAAGACGCCGGTCATGCAGATCGGGGCCGACATCTACTGCGATACCAATCTGATCCTCGATGAGCTGGAAACACGTTTCAAACTGCCGACCCTGGCGCTTCCGGGACATGAAGGTCTCTCTGACATGGTGTCGGCCTGGGCGGCCGACTGGTTCCAGCAATCAGTCTCGATTATTTTTGCCGCCCTGGTCGACGTTATGCCGGCAGAGTTTGTTGAAGACAGGCGCGCCATGGCGGGCGGCACGCTTGATGTTGATGGGATGAAACTGTCTGCGCCCATGGTCAAAGATCAGTGGCGCAGCAATCTGAATATGCTGGAACAAAGACTGATTGGCGCGCAGATCACCGGCGCGGGCGATTTCATGATCGGCGCGAAACCGGGGCTGGTCGATATTCATGCCCATTTCAATATCTGGTGGATGGGCCAGGCTCAGCCGGACTTTCTCGCGGCGTGTCTACAATCAACCCCGCATGTCAAAGACTGGTTTGACCGTATCAGCGACCATAAAGGCCAGTCGCCCGAGCCGCTCTCCGCCGAGGAGGCCATAGACATTGCGCTTTCGGCTGCGCCGCGTCTCAAACCCGCATCAACCAGTGGCGAGCTGCGAGATATCCAGCCCGGAGAGACGGTCGCTGTCGCACCGAGCGATAGCGGGCGCGACTGGGTCGAGGGTGATCTTGTCATCGCCAATGCCCAGCGGGTTATTATCGCCCGGCAGGATGAGCGTGCAGGCAACCTGCACGTACATTTCCCGCGCGTCGGATATTACCTGCGCCGCGTTTAGCGGGTTTTACGGTTCGCCCACCAGGCTTTCAACATTGGGCCGGCCAGTTTGCCGCCGCTTTTGCCGACCATCATCGCAATCTGCAGGCGGCTCTTGATGTGCGCATTGATCGCTTCGCTGTCCTTATTGGCGAGCCAGAATGAGACCACGGATGGAATAACCGCGGAGAGAAGCGCGCGTTTAGTTTGACGGTTGTAATCGGTCGCTGTGTCGCTTGCCCCTTCCCAAACGGCATCGGCAATATCCCAAATGCGAGATGCGGCAGCACCGGCGCCCCAAGGCATCATGCCGCGTGCGGCCGCGCGGCGGACCGCCTCACGATTTGGCTCGAGCTGATCGAGAAACATCCGTAGGCCGACAGCGACCCGTTCGTGCACGCGCAGCGCGCCCAGGTCTTCTGTCGCCAGCTGTTCCAGCATCTTGTCGGCGGCCGAGCCGAAAAAATGGTCTATCAGATCATTTACGCCGCCCGGCGCGGCGAGCACCTGTTCGCCGTCATCAAGGCCCGCCTCGTCGGCAGCTGCCGCAAGGGTTTCCTTGGTCCAGCCATAGTCGGGAACGCGGGAAAGAACGGCGCTTAGCCATTGGTCTTTCAGGGTCTGCGAAGGTGTTCGTGTCATAGTGGATCTCAAGGTATGCAAGACGCTTTCCACATGTTATAGGCGCGGCTTGATAAATCCTAGGGGCCTTAAAACCGCAGGTGCGGCGGGCGTGGCTTCGAGAACCAGACCATTTATGGAGAGTTGACCATTATTCAGATTACCGTCCGCGACAATAATGTCGAACAGGCCCTGCGCGCGTTGAAAAAGAAGATGCAGCGCGAAGGCCTTTTCCGCGAAATGAAATCCCGTACTTACTTTGAGAAGCCATCTGAAAAGAAGGCGCGTCAGAAAGCTGAAGCGGTTCGCCGTGCGCGCAAACTGGCGCGCAAACGGGCGCAGCGGGAGGGCCTCGTCTAGTCGGACGACTAATTTGAGATCAAGAAACCCTTCTGGTTCGTCCGGAAGGGTTTTTTCATGGGCATCAAGTCTTCGTTTCGCGCGCTCCAAACAGCGCGGTTCCGACGCGCACATGGGTCGCACCCAGCGTCGCGGCGAGCTCATAGTCGCCGCTCATTCCCATCGACACCACCGGCAAGTCATTCTGATCCGCCAGTTTCTTCAGGAGCGCAAAATGCGGCGCGGCGGGCTCATCAGCGGGCGGAATGCACATCAGGCCCGTTATCTGTCCGGGCCATTCATGGCGCGCGATCTGTAACAGGTCGGCCAGGCCTGAAACGGATACGCCGCCTTTCTGTGGCTCGTCACCCGTATTGACCTGAATCAGCAGATCAGGCGGCTTTGCGCCCGTCTTTGTCACGGCCTTTATCAAGGCCTTAAGAAGCTTTTCGCGGTCCAGCGTCTCAATCACATCAAACAGGGCGATAGCGTCCTCGGCTTTGTTGGTCTGAAGGGGACCGATCAGGCGCAGCTCAAGATCTGGAAACTGTGATCGGCGCGAGCGCCAGTGCGTCTCGGCTTCCTGAACGCGGTTTTCGCCGAAAACGCGCTGGCCAGCAGCAAGGGCGGCATCGATCCGCGCCGCACTTTGGCGCTTGGAAGCGGCCACAAGTGTCACCCTGTCGCCAATCTCGTTCAGAATGGCGGCGCGGGCCTCGCCAATTGTCTGCAAGTCTGTATCTGTTGTCATTATGGCGTTGAAACACCAGGCTGAACATGCCGGCAAGTGGCGTATGGCTCTGCGCCAGGCAAAAGCACACCTGCCGGGCGCGTTACCGCCGCTACTTTGCCTGACAGACCCTGAGCGCATGCCTGATCCGGTTGGGGTCGCGCAGGCCCTGCCGCAGGGGACTGGCGTGATTTACCGTCATTTTGGCGCCTCGGAACGTTTGGATATCGCCGCTATCCTTGCGGGTGTGTCGCGTGCGCGCGGGCTGACACTGCTCATCGCTGCCGATCCCTTGCTTGCCCTGGAAGTTGGGGCAGACGGTGTGCACTGGCCCGAGCGCAAACTTCCCCGGGCGCGTAATTGGCGCGGGCGTTTTGGCTTTCAAACCGCCAGCGCCCATTCGCGCCGGGCCATCTGGCGGGCCGGGCAGGCCGGTATGGACGCCGTTCTGGTTTCAACTGTATTTGCATCCAACAGTCCGAGCGCTGGCCGGCCCATCGGCCCTGCGCGGCTTGCACGGCTTGCCCTGACAAGCGCGATTCCGGTTTATGGTTTAGGGGGCGTTAACGCTGACAATGCCCGCCAGATCAGCGAATTTGCCGGCCTGGCCGCTGTCGAGGCCTTGGCCGGGCCTACTTAACCAGCGGCCCGCACAGCCTCGGCCACGTCTTCAATAACAGCATCCATCAGGTCACCATCCTCGGCCTCGGCCATAACGCGGATTAATGGCTCGGTGCCTGATTTGCGAATGACCAATCGCCCGGCCTTGGCAAGCCGCGTTTCGGCATCGGTAATCGCCTTTTTGACACTGTCCGTATCGAGCGGGTCACCGGCGCCATAGCGCACATTCACCAGCTTCTGCGGCACGCGGTCAAACACGTGAGCAATGTCGGACAGGGGTTTGTTACGCTCAACCATGACAGCCAGGATTTGCAGCGCGGCCATCAGGCCGTCACCGGTGGTGGAGTAGTCGGACATAACAATGTGGCCGGACTGCTCGCCGCCAAGATTGAAGCCGGCTTCGCGCATCCGCTCAACGACATACCGATCGCCGACTTTTGTGCGCTCCAGTTTCAGGCCGATCGATTTGAGGTGGTTTTCAAGGCCCAGATTGGACATGACGGTTGTGACCACGCCTGGCTTGGACAGCACTTTCTTGGCCTTCCAGTGCCCTGCAATCAGCCCGATCAGCTGATCACCATCCACCTCATTGCCGGTTTCATCGACAATGATGCAGCGGTCCGCGTCGCCATCAAGCGCAATACCGATATCAGCGCGATACGTTTTGACTGCTTCTTTGAGCGCGCGCGTGTCCGTTGAGCCGACCTCATCATTGATGTTGAAGCCATTCGGCGAGACGCCGACAGGGTATACCTCGGCGCCAAGTTCATACAGCGCCTTTGGCGCCACCTTGTATGCGGCACCGTTGGCGCAATCGATACAGATGCGCAGACCCGACAACCGCATGCCTCGGGGAAAACTCGCTTTGACAATCTCGATATAGCGCGACTGGGCATCATCGACGCGTTTGGTGCGGCCAAGCTCGGCCGAGCTTGCCAATTTGTCGTCGAGGGCCCGGTCCATGCGGCTCTCAATTTCCAGCTCAATCTCATCTGAGAGCTTGTACCCGTCAGGACCAAACAGTTTGATACCGTTGTCTTCATAGGCATTGTGGCTGGCAGAGATCATCACGCCGAGATCGGCCCGCAAGGAACGCGTCATCATCGCAACGCCGGGCGTTGGCAGCGGACCAAACAGGGTGACGTCCATTCCAACCGATGTGAAGCCTGCAACCAGCGCCGGCTCAATCATGTATCCCGACAGGCGTGTGTCCTTGCCAATCACAACCGAATGACGACGCGGGCTTGTGGTGCGAAAATACTTGCCCGCCGCCATCCCCAGGCGCATAGCGATTTCGGGTGTCATCGGCGGGGTGTTAGCCTTGCCCCGAATCCCGTCAGTGCCGAAATATTTGCGGGTCATACAGTATCCTGCTTTTTGACAAAATGACTCGTCGATGACATGCCAGACTTGGCTA
>JBCCMX010000120.1:0-6664 GCA_039026135.1 Pseudomonadota bacterium
CTTTACCCAGTCCGATGTCGAGGTTGGCGCGAACTATATGGAACACTACATGCCGCTCGTCAAACCGGTTGAAGTGCGCATGATGCTCGCCTCTTTCTCGAATATGGAGACGGTGCACATCGCCGCCTATGCGCTGCTGCTGGAAACCATCGGCATGCCGGATTCTGAATTCTCCGCCTTCATGGAATATGAGGAGATGGCGGCCAAGCACGATTATCTTGGTCAGTTCGGCACCGACACCGAAGAGGATATTCTCACCTCCATGGCGGTGTTTGGTGGCTTCACAGAGGGCCTACAGCTATTTGCCTCTTTCGCCATGCTGATGAACTTTCCGCGCTTCAACAAGATGAAGGGCATGGGCCAGATCGTCACCTGGTCGATCCGCGATGAAAGCCTGCACTGCGAAGGCATGATGAAGCTTTTCCATACCTATGCGGCTGAAACCGGCGCGCTGACAGACAAGGTGAAGGCCCGCATCCGCGAGTGTTGTGAAACGGTTGTGAAACTGGAAGACAAATTTATCGATCTCGCCTTTGAGGCGGGCGATGTCGAAGGCATGACGCCGCACGATATCAAGCAATATATCCGCTATATTGCCGACTGGCGCATGGGCCAGCTGAAGCTTGATCCGATCTATGGCCTTGAAAAGCACCCGCTGCCCTGGCTGACGGAAATCCTCAACGGGGTTGAGCATGCCAACTTCTTTGAGGCCCGGGCGACCGAATATTCCAAGGGCGCCACACAGGGCGACTGGCACGGCGATAGCGGCGTCTGGGCCATGTTCGACCAGCGCAAGCCGCAAACGGTGCTCGGCGCGAATTAGTGCGTGTTTTTAGGGCCGGCCGATACTCGTATAGTCAAAGCCGCGTTTCGTCATATCTTCTGGCGAGTAGATATTGCGCAGGTCGACCACAACATCTCCGGCGAGGCTCTCTTTGATCCGGTCAAGGTCGAGCGCGCGGAACTGGTCCCATTCGGTGACAATCACCATCGCATCGGCGCCAGCGACCGCGCGATAGGCGCTATCGGCATAGTTGATACCGTCCATCAGGTGTTTGGCCTCATCCATGGCTTCCGGGTCAAACGCGCGCACCGTCGCGCCGGCCGCGATCAGTGCGGGCACGATATCAAGGCTCGGCGCATCGCGCATATCATCTGTATTCTGTTTGAAGGCGAGGCCGAGCACGCCGATTGTCTTGCCGGAGACATCCCCGCCCATGGCCGCGATAATCTTGTCGGCCATCGCTTTCTTGCGCGCCGCGTTCACCTCGACCACCGTATCGACAATGCGCACCGGGCTGTCATAGTCATTTGCGGTTTTGGTCAGGGCGAGCGTGTCTTTCGGGAAGCAGGAGCCGCCATAGCCCGGGCCCGCATTCAGGAATTTCCTGCCGATCCGCCCGTCAAGGCCAATGCCGCGAGAGACTTCCTGCACATTGGCGCCAACTTTCTCGCAAAGGTCAGCCATTTCATTAATGAAGGTAATCTTCACCGCCAGAAACGCATTGGCGGCATATTTGATCAGCTCTGATGTGCGCCGCTCGGTAAACAGGATCGGTGTCTCGTTCAGGAAGAGCGGGCGATAAAGTTCGCGCATCACCTCGGCGGCGCGCTCATCCTCTGTGCCGACCACCACGCGGTCGGGGATTTTAAAATCCTTGATGGCCGCGCCCTCGCGCAGGAATTCCGGGTTGGAGACCACGGCGAAATCGGCGTCAGGCCGGGTCTTCTTGATGATCTCTTCAACCTCGTCGCCCGTGCCGACGGGCACGGTCGACTTGGTGACCACGACCGTAAACCCGTCCATCAGCTCGGCAATCTCTTCGGCCGCGCCATAGACATAAGACAGGTCGGCATGGCCATCGCCGCGCCGCGAGGGCGTGCCGACCGCGATGAACACGGCATCCGCTTCGGCAATGGCGTCTTTTGCATCCGTGGTGAAAAACAGGCGTTCGGCTTTGACATTGCTTTCGACAAGTGTGTCGAGGCCCGGCTCATAGATCGGCATGATGCCGTCTTTCAGCCGATCAATCTTGCTCGCATCCTTGTCGACGCAGGTGACGATATGGCCGAAATCGGCGAAACACGCGCCGCTGACCAGGCCAACATATCCAGTTCCAATCATCGTTACGCGCATGGTCTACTTTACCTTCTTGCCGCTGCCCCGGTCCGGCGCAGACAGGTGCGATTTTTTTCCAATGGGGTCAAGCCGTTGAATGAGGTGCCCGTCCATCGCGCACGCAAGTCGCATGCCGGGTGGGCCCCCCGCGCCGCTGGCGCGATTATGCGCCGCACTGCCGGCCAGGCAAGGACGGGGCTGGCAAGGAACCTGCAAGGTGGCTAACACCATTTCTGGCCTGGCGCGCCAGGCTGTCAGCGCAGCGGATCATGACTTTGACTTGGGGGCCCCAAAACTGAAACCCGCAGACATCATCACCTTTCTTCTCATCGGGGCGCAGAAGGCCGGTACCACCTGGCTCTATTCCATGTTGAAGGAGCACCCGGATATCTTCCTGGCCGACGCCAAGGAGGTGCATTTCTTTGACTGGAAGCGGCATTATGCCCTCGGCGAGGACTGGTACCTTCATCACTTTGCCGATCGCAAGGCCGAGCGCCATGTCGGTGAGTTCACACCAGATTATATGTGGACGCATCATTCTCACGCCGAAGGCATCAATTCCGACCGCCACTTTGATGTGCCCGAAAAGGTGCATGCCATGCTGCCGGACATCAAGCTGCTGGTCAGTCTTCGCAATCCGGTGACCCGGGCGGTGTCAGCGTTTCACCATAACCGCACCCGCGGGCGCATTCCGCTGAATAAAAGCCTGCGCGACATGAAAGACCATTTTGGCATCCTGTCGATGAGCCGATATGATATCCAGCTGGAGGCTTGGCTGAAACACTATGATCTCAGCCGTTTCTGCATTCTCTTTTACGAGACCGACATCAAGCCTGACACAGCCAAGATGAGCACGATCAACAGGGTTTGCGACCATCTCGGCGCAGAGCCCATGCAGGCGCTGCCAGCGATTGGCGAGCGGTTCAATGCGCGAAAAGATGCCGCGATGAGCTATCTGAACCGCGTGCCGCTTTTCCGCGACAAATATCGCGGTCAGCAAGTTGCTGTGGCCATCAACCGCATGATCCCGGACCGCGTTCAGTCGATGCTCGAAATGCATGTCTGTGAGGCCGATCTCGCCTTCCTTCAAGAGACATTGGAGCCGCACAACCGCGCCCTTGAGACACTGCTTGGACGCAAGCTACCCTGGTGACGCGCCCCGCGCCGTCACCATTGCCGATGACGCCTGCCCGCTAGTAGGGCAGTCTCAATCGCACCCGCAGCCCGCCAAGGTGGCTCTCCTCCAGCCGGATATCGCCGCCATGCGCGCGCGCAAAATCGCGTGCCAGGGTCAGGCCAAGCCCGGTGCCCGGTACATTCTGACTGCGCGCATCATCCAGGCGGTGGAAGGGACGAAAGGCGTCATCGCGGTGCTCGGCGGCGATGCCCGGCCCATTATCATCGATCAGGATTTCCGCCATTTTCGGGCCCTCGACCAGGCGCACTTCGGCTTTTGTGCCATAGCTGACAGCATTGCTCATCAGATTGGTCAGGGTGCGTTTCAGCGCCAGCGGGCGCGCGGTAATGGTTAGCGCCTTGGGGTCAACCAGCGCCGCGCCATCGAGGCGATCGGTCATCGCCGCGACGGTCTGGTCCAGCCGCAGCGCCACAGCCTGTTCGCCTTCCTCGCCGCTGGCAAAGGCGAGATACTCGTCCAGCATGTTCGACATGTCATCAAGATCGGCCTTGGCCCCGTCAATCTCATCAGACGGGTCCATCATGGCCATTTGAAGCTTCAGCCGCGTCAGCGGCGTGCGCAGGTCATGGCTGACCCCGGCCAGCATTTCGGTTCGCTGTTCGGTAAAGGCGGTCAGGCGATTGCGCATTTCGGTCACGGCCCGGGCCGCATCGCGGATCTCGGTCGCGCCGGACGGACGAAAGCCCGGCAATTCGCGTCCGCGGCCATAGGCTTTGGCCGCTTCTGTCAGCTGCAGGATAGAGCGGACCTGATTGCGCAGAAACGCAAAGGCGAGCGAGAGCATGAACAGGGCGCCGGCAAGCACCCAGACAATCGTGAAATGTGTATTGGCGGCCAGCGCGCGTTTGCGATCAATCAACACGCGCACCGTGCTGTCAGCTGCCGAGCTGCGAAAATCCAGGACCTCGCCGCCGCCGATCGCACGCACAGATACCGGCTCGGCGACAAAGGTGGCCAGCTGATCGCGCAGAACGCTTGCATAGCTGAAACTGTCCATCGCGCTGTCGGGCCATTGCATACTGGCCGGTGCTGAACAGTCGATCAGCAGGCCAAGTTGCTGCTCCAGCGCGGTCGGCGTGGTCAGGGCCTCATCGGGCGCGCGGCAGACATCGATGATCAGGCCAATTTCGCGCGCGATCGACTGGGACAGTTTCTCGTTCACATCCTTGATGTGCTCTTGATAGTAATAGAATGTGGTCAGTGCGAAGATCGCAACAACTGGCACGGCCACAAGGGCGGCAAGGCGCGCATAAAGGCCGCGCGGGGTATAGTTGCGCAGTCGAAACCGGGCCAAATGTGCATCCTCTTGTCAGGCCCGGTCTCGCACAAACGAGGCGGGCATCGCCAAGCCTGTACTAGGCCCAGCCCGACATGTCCAAATTACGGCGGCCGATCCAAATAATATTGGCAGGCGACCCTGCGCGACCCCTTCACCTTGGCCGACCCAGCCGCTAAGCCCGCGCGGGTAGCAATGGATTGGAAGAGAGAGATTATGCTGAAACTGCATTTTGCGCCGCAGTCACGGGCCGGGCGGATTGTCTGGCTGCTGGAAGAACTTGGCCTTCCTTATGAGCTCAACAAAATGGCCTTTCATCCGAAAGATCTGAAATCTGACGCGCATAAAGAGCGTCATCCCCTGGGGCGCGTGCCAGTTCTGGAAGACAGCGATGTCTCGATTTTCGAGTCCGGCGCCATCGTTGAGTATATTCTTGAGCGTCACAAGAATGGCGGGCTGAAGCCGGCGGTCGATGCGCCTGAATTTCCCCACTACCTGCAATGGTTCCACTATTGCGAAGGCATGGTGATGCCGCCGATGAATACAATCGTGGTGCACACAGTCTTGTTGCCGCCTGATCGCCGCGACGAGACGGTTCTTGGCCAGGCGCAGAAACTGCTGTCGCGCGCGCTCGCGCCGGTTGATGAGCAGCTGGCCGACAAGGACTATCTGATCGGCGATTTTTCGGGCGCTGACATTATGCTCGGCCATGCCTGTTTCATGAGTAATGCGGTGGGCGCGGTCAGCGACCAGCTGACCCATCTGAAAGCCTATATCGCGCGCATCGCAGCGCGCCCGGCCTTCCAGACCGCGATCACAATGCAATAGGGCGCCGGGTTGAGAGTCTGACCGGCCTAATCAGGCATCAGGCGATAGCCGACCCCGCGCACGGTCTGGACATGGATCGGATTTTTCGGGTCCGGCTCAATCTTGCGGCGCAGGCGCGTGACCTGGACATCGATTGACCGTTCGGTGCCAGACGCGGTTTCGGCCGCCAGGTCTTCGCGCCGCACCGGCTCGCCGACACGTTTGGCGAGCAGGCTGAGCAATTGCAGCTCGCCCTCTGTCAGACGCACGCGCCCGTCCGGTCCGGTCAGGTCGCCGCGCGCGACATCGAAGACAAGGCCGGACATTTCAATCTCGTCCGGGGCTGGGGGCACGTGGCTGCGCCTCAGCACGGCCATGGCCCGCAGCGAGAGTTCCTCTGGCTCAAACGGCTTGGACAGATAGTCATCGGCGCCAAGCCGCAAGCCTTCAATCCGGTCGCTCGCCTTGCCCCGCGCGGTCAAGAGCAGGATCGGCGTCTGATCACCGGCCGCGCGCAGCGAGGCGAGCAGACTGTGGCCGTCCTCGCCGGGCATCATCACATCAAGAATAATCAGATCAAAGCTGAACGTCGCCATCATGCGCCGGGCGGCATTGGCATCGCTGGCTGTCGTGACTGCATGGCCCTGGCGCGTCAGATAACGTTTCAGCAGGTCGCGGATGCGATCATCATCATCCACGACCAGAAGATGGGTCTCGCTCACACCGCTCATCGCAGCGCCTCAAGCACCGCGCGCGCGCCCGCCACGGCGCTGGCCCCGGCCTGGCGATAGGCCCCGCGCATCGCATTGCGCATGCCGATCACGGCCGGATCGGTCACCCGCCCGCCTTCGTGCGAAAGCTCCAGAACGCGTCGGCGGGCATCGCTGCGTGACTTGCGCCGCTCGATGTAGCCGCGCTTGCTGAGGTCCGCCAATATTCGCGCCAGCGTCGGTGTCGTCGCGCCGAGGCCCTCTCGCAGATCGCTGACAGAGCGGCCTGGTTCAAACCGGATCGTGATCAGCACCCGCGCCGCCAGCGGCGGAATATTCAGGCGCGAGGAGAGATGCGCGGCCTCCCTCATCAGCACGCGTTCGCCCGTCAATATTAGAGATATGCCGTAATCAAGCTCCTCATCGCGCAGGAAGAGCCGCGGATCGAATCCGGGCGTGCGTGACGAGTTTCTGTTGACATGTTGCATAGTCATCTGAGAATGCCGTTTGTTTAATGAAAAGTTCAAGACAGGAACAGCGCATGGCTGGCAAGC
>JBCCMX010000121.1:0-6609 GCA_039026135.1 Pseudomonadota bacterium
CAATACAAATGACGGGCCCGGCAATTTCCACCTGAAACCAAATGGCGTCTTCTGGATCAAAGGCGATCAGGCTGGCGTGACCGAAAGCTCAGCCTATCTCCAGTCTGATGCCGACCCTGATTACGCGACCCAATCAGGCCCAATGCTGGTGATTGGTGGCGCGCTTCATCCGGCTTTCAACGAAGACGGTGTCTCACAGAAAAGGCGCAATGGGGTCGGCGTCGCGCCAGACGGTGAAACCGTGTTCTTTGCCATCTCCGACACAGCAGTCACGTTTCATGCCTTTGCCAGTCTGTTTCGCGATCAGCTTGGCGCCGAGAATGCCCTGTTTCTCGACGGGCAGGTCTCGCGGCTCTATGCACCCGGTATTGGCCGCAATGAGACCGGTCTTGATATGGGGCCGATTATCGGCGTGGTCGAATAGGTCTATTCGACCAGCACACGGTATTCGATGGTGAAGGTTGGATTGCCGCCTGTGCCGATCCCGTCCATGGCGCCGTTGAACTGCAACTCGAAACTCGCAACACTCGGGTCGAACGCCCCATTCGGTATGATCTCGGTCCCGACCGCGTTGCGGAACGTCACCCCGTCACTGGTTGACGCCACGCCGCCATAGATCAGCGACAGACCGCTTGAGTCAGCGCCCGCACCATCTGTAAAGCGGAAGGGCGATCCAAAGCCATCAAAATCGCCGGTAAACATCGTTGTTTTGTCGTCCACTGAATCTCCAATGCGCATCGAGCCGGCATCCACACTGCCGGCGCCATTATTTGTCACCGTGACCGCGTAAACCGCCCATGAGCCGGGAATGCCCAACGGATTGGTTGTGTCATTGATCGGGTCCCATTCGACGCTGACCGTTTTAACCACCTCAAAATCGGGGTCCGCGCCGTTGAAGCACAAATCATCAATGTGCCAATAGTCAAAGTCGAACCCGCTGCCGCCGGCAAAATCAAACCGGACCTGAAAATTCGCGTGCTGCGCGCTGGTCGGCAGGGCATAGGTCCGGTTGAACTGCTGTCCAGCTGTTCCGCCGCCAAAGAAGGTTTCCAGCGTGACCCATGCGCCGACATTGTTGAGATATTCGAAGGTCATGTTCTCGCCGCCTTCGGGGAAGTTGCTGAACGTGTTGGACCCGCGCCGCACCCAGACCGTGATTTCATCCACCCCGCCGGAATTGAATGGCAGCGATGTGGTCACTACCGGATCATTGCGCAGGTATAGAGAGTTTGATGCCGACAAAGACGTGTCGCTATTGATCGCCGAGCGCGCGCCATTGGTTGTTGTCCAATTGCCAAACCCACTCTCGAAATCGTCGCACGTGTTGGACGCCAGATTGGATGTTGGCGGCGGCGGGGGAATGTTATTGGTCTCTGTCACAATGACATCGTCAACGTGCCAATAATCCCATCCGATCCCGCCATTGGCCGGCGGGCCACCATTCCCGCCTAGGTGGCGGAAGCGGAGCTGAAACGCCGAATGCAGGGCGTCGAGCGGCAGCTCCATGTCAATCGTAAACACCGTACCAACAGGACGAAGCCCGCCATCATATTGCTCAATCGATGTCCATATCCCGCTGGCATTCAAATATTCAACAACCAGATCCTCAGACGGGTCAGGGTCCTCACTGAAAGCGTCTGATCCCTGCCGGATCCACACATCAAGATCAGCGCCTGTCACCGCAGACAGGTCTATCACGTTGCTCGTATTGGACACCTCGTCACCGCGCAGAAACATGGAGCAGTTACCCGACTGCGACGTTTGCGTGCTGACGCCGCCTAGATTGCTATTGGTCGTCGTCCAATTGGTCGCGAAGCTGCCGCACCCGCCGCCGCTGTCGAAATTATCCGACAAGAGCTGATCGCCCGGCGCACCCCACGCAGACGGGCCCGATGCTGTCAGCACCGCGGCGAGCGTCGCCATCGGCAAAAATAGTCGCGTCCACCCAAACATTCCGCTAATCTGCCCGAAGGAGTTTACCCGAAAGTTAACAAAGTCTTAGCATTGCGCCGAGCGACCCATGGAAAGACCACAAACATGACCCTGCGCCTTTATGGTTTGAAGAATTGCGACACATGCAAAAAGGCGCTCAAGGCCCTGGCGGTTGCCGGCAAAGCCGCTGACTTCATCGATATTCGCGCCGAGGCAGACCTTGCCGAAAAAGTCCCCGCCTGGCTGGATGCGGCAGGCGCCGCGCTATTGGTCAATACCCGCTCAACCACATGGCGCGGCCTCAGCGAGGCAGAGCGTCAGCAGGACCCGCAAACCTTGCTACAGGCGCACCCGACGCTGATCAAACGCCCGGTGATCGAGACCGGCGGCGCGGTCCATGTCGGCTGGTCAAAGGCCACACAGGCCGCCCTGCTCTAGCGCATGCCGGCGCTCGACCTCAATGACAGCCTGCGCCATCTGACGTTTGACTGGCTCAGCGCCGCCGGCGCGGATTAAGGTAAAGGTCTTCCTCATGATGGTCGATGGCCGGCTTCAGGCGTCCGCGCAGAACCGCCTCAGCCATGCGACTGACATGCCGCCGGCTCTGGCCATTAAACTTCAACATGGTGCAGAAAAGCTGTATCGCCCGCTCCAGCTGCGCATGGCTATGGGCCTTGTCCAGCTTCACACGCCAGGCCCCGCCAAGATTGATGATCCGGTGATCGAGCTGGCCGATCTTGCGACCCTTCTGATCGTAGAGCGTATAATCGGCGCCGATGGCAATCACATTGCGGCGCAGCTTGTAAAAGCGCGGACCGTTTTTGGTCAGCAGAAAGAAGGAAAACTTCTCCGGCATAAACGGCCACTTATTGGCCGACCGCTCCAGCTGAATGATCTGCTCATGGCGCGCAAGGTTCATCGAATAGGCCGGCACCGACACGCCGCTCGAGCCGAGTGTCAGCTGCAATGAGCGCCCCATCATGAGTTCCAGACTGCCGCGCCAGCTCAGCTTTTCGGAAAACATCTTGATCACCAGCCGGCGGTCAAAATTCTTGTCCTCGCGCCAAAGCTCGCGCCGAAAGGCCAGAAGACCGGTGCGCTCGCCATCCTCGACGACCTGACCGATAATCTCCATATCCTTGGTAAACTGATCCGAGGCCGCTTCATTACGCGCGCGCTGATAGATGCCGATCTCTGCATCATTGAAATCGGTGGCCCACAGGTCGACCTTGAATTCGCGATAATTCGTCTTGGCCGGCTTGTCCGCCTTGGCCGCCTTCATGGACCGCGCGAC
Source organism: Pseudomonadota bacterium (assembly GCA_039026135.1). Classification (GTDB taxonomy): domain Bacteria; phylum Pseudomonadota; class Alphaproteobacteria; order Caulobacterales; family Hyphomonadaceae; genus Henriciella. Next base: position 3,227 of record JBCCMX010000121.1, read on the forward strand.
CTTTGCCTGAGCGGCGCGAGCCGGGCTCTCCACAGGCTCAGCGGTCGGCGCCGCCGTCTCGATTTCGGGCTCGTCTTTACGGGCAAGCGCCTCACTCATAATCAAATCCTCTGATAGGTTTCGATTGAGCTTTGGCGCGGTTTCCTCTTCATTTGGTTAACAGATCGGCGCAGACTGTTAAGCTCTTCGCGTATTGGCGCTGGCACAATAGGACCAGCGTTCTTGGATCTCTTGGAAACTTCGTCTCAGTGGACGCGAAGTCTAATTTCTAGCGTACTGCTTATCGCCGAAGAGGTGCGAGCGATGCTCATCGTCAAACCCCTCCAGTCCGCCTTCTACAATCTCGCGTCTGACGTTCTCAATGGAAACAGCCATGCCTCTGATGACGCCAGGGCGCGCTTTCATCCGTTCACTCCAGGCCAGAAGGTTAGGACGTGGCGGCAATTCTGGATTGTTCAACATAAGACCAATCCAGGGGAAAATCGCCATATCCGCTATGGAGAAATCTTGACCCGCAAACCACTCACGGCCTTCCATATGCTTCTCCATGACTGACATTTGTCGCGCAGTCTCGTTTGCATACCGCTCAATCGCGTACGGGTACTTTTCCTTGGCATAAAAGAAAAAATGGCCGAACTGGCCAAACATGGGGCCAATACTTGCCATTTGGAACATAAGCCACTGGTGTACGAGATGGCGTTCAACGCCTTCGGCCGGCAAGAACTTTCCCGTTTTTTCCGCAAGGTACCAAAGAATAGCGCCGGACTCCCAAAGCGTAAATTCCTGGCCGCCCGGACCATCAGGATCCACCAGTACGGGTAATTTATTGTTGGGATTCAGTGCAAGGAATTCAGGTTTGTGCTGATCGCCCGCCAGGATGTCGATGAACTCTGTTTCATAGGGGAGTTCTAATTCTTCCAAAGCAATCGAAATCTTGCGCCCATTTGGCGTCGGAGCCGTATAGAGCTTCATCGTTTTGTCAGACATGTCACATTCCTTCTTATTCGACAGTAATTGGCCGCCTCATTGTGCCCAGGCATGAACCCCAAATCGCCAACCGGCGGTGTATGTCGAATGCACAAGATGGCGTCGCCTTTGCATGGGTACTTGGGGGTGGCGTGTTTCTATCCGGTCGGCCGCTTTGATCACGTTCAAGGTCAATATGCCGATCACAAAAAAGCGCACAACCGCACCAAGATGGCATTGACCGCGCATTTATGCGACACAACACGCCTTGCCAGAGGGACGGTTTGTACGCGGGAAAACGAGTCAAGATTCGCACGGTCTCTCAAAGTCTGGTGGGTGGAGAACGTTCTGGCCAAACGCGGACTTGCACCGAACAGAATACGTTCAGACAATTTTGACCCATATCAAAGCCCGGTATGGCGATAAGAGCACGCCAAGCGGTGACAGAAAAATGCTGCCATCGCGGCGCCGCGGTTATGTCCTTGCTTTGCCGGGCTTGGCCAGCGCGCCCGGCTTTTTGTGAGACACAAGGCCCATGCTATACGCGTAAGGCGATCTGCATCCAGACGCGTGAAGAGGTCTAACGCCAATGCGCTTTCATCTTGCAACACTGCTTTTGGCGGGCGGGCTGACCGCGTGCGGCGAGCAGGTGACTGAACAGACCGGCGGCGTCCACCGCCTCGCCGAAGGGGCCAGCAAAGTCTTCATCATCCCATCGGCCGAGCCGCGAATGGTCAGCTTCCGCGTTGTCTTCGACTCGCCAAGTTGGGCGGCAAGCGAGACCTGCCCCGAACAGGATGTCGGCACGCCCGATCACCCCTTCATGCTGCAAATCTGCGGCGGGATTTATGACACAAATGAAGATAACAAGACCTCAGCCAGTGGCCAGCACGGGGCGGGCGTAACTTTTCAGCCAACAGATGGCGAAATCCGTGTCCGCCTGGTGAACTATGCGCCCCAGGCGATGGATTTTGAGGTTGACGTTGAAGATCTGGACTAGGCGGGCCGAATCCGGGATTGCCAAAGCCATCCGTAGAGGTCAACATATACACATCCGAGGGGCGCGCCTGGAAGCGCTGAGATCGGGCTGACGTCTCCTCCTGCGCCAAGTCGACGGAGAGGCACACCGCCTGAGCACTCTTAGAACCTGATCCGGGTGACACCGGCGTAGGAACGGAGCGACGATCATGGCCCCATTGGGCAAGACAGCACATACAAAATGGCGCGCCCGCGCCGAATGGCAGGCCGGGCCATGAGCTTGAACACGTTCAAAACAGCCTTTGGATTTGTCGGCACGCTGGTGGAGCGCAACACGCCGCTGAAATTCAGCAAGGACACGCCGCAGAGCGTTTTCAACTATTTGGAATTGTCTGACGAGCTCGCCACCTCCGGCCAGCCCACGGCCAAACAGTTTGAAAACATCAAACAGGCCGGCTTTGAGACGGTGATCAATCTGCTGCCGCACAATCATGAAAATGCGCTGCCCGATCAACAAACGCTGATGGGCAAGCTTGGCCTGGCCTATATCTATATTCCGGTCGACTTCAAAAGCCCGCAAGAGGACGAATTCGACGCCTTTTGTAACGCGATGGACGCCGAAGCCGGCAAGAAAGTCTGGGTTCATTGCGCCGCCAATATGCGGGTCTCGGCCTTTATCTATCGCTACCGGACCGAGCGGCTGGGAACTGACAAGGCCGCTGCCCGCGCCGACATGGACAAGATCTGGGCGCCGTATGGCGTCTGGAAAACCTTTATCGCGCCCCGCGCCCCGGCGCCCTAACCCATCCGACAGACCGCCTTTTTTGAAAGCAGAAAACCGATGAACAAACCTACCGACCAGTCCGAATTCGAGACCCCGAACGTCACCACAGGCCCGCTGCCATCCTCGCGGAAAGTCTACACCCATCCAGAGGCCGACCCCTCGCTGTCGGTCCCGCGCCGGATGATTGATCTGCACCCCTCGGCCAATGAAGACCCCGTGCCGGTCTATGACACTTCCGGGCCTTATTCAGACCCCTCGGTCACGATCGACGTTGAGAAGGGCCTTGCCCGCCACCGCACAGACTGGGTCAAGGAACGCGGCGGCGTCGAGGCATATGAAGGCCGCTCGGTAAAGCCCGAAGACAATGGCGGGGCCTCCGGCAAATATCTCGCCCGCGCATTCCCAACCAAGCACAGCCCCCTGAAAGCGATCGATTTCGACCCGACCGGCAACAGCCCTGAGCGCGATCCATCCGGCGAGCGCAGCGAGGATCGGGGATCAAACAAAAGACTTCCCGTGACGCAGTTCGAGTATGCCCGCGCCGGGATCATCACCAAAGAGATGATCTATGTGGCCGAGCGCGAGAATATTGGCCGCCAGCAACAACTCGAAACCGCGCAAGCCCAGATCGAACAAGGCGAGAGCTTCGGCGCCG
>JBCCMX010000122.1:0-6533 GCA_039026135.1 Pseudomonadota bacterium
GGTGCCGGGGTATGAGGCGTTGACCGTCACGGGCCGAGCCCGCGGGGCGCAGAGACGCCTGCGGCGCGATCAGGAAACGCGCGAGTTCACCAATCTTGGACGCCATATGCTGGAACGCGCGCTGCGCCAGGTGGACATTGATCCCATCGGCGTTGACATGTTGGAGGTCAGCGAACGGGCTGATTATGCGAGCGTGGAAGCGATGTTCGAAGCGATCGGACGCAGCCGAGATGAGATCCCGCGCCTTGTCTCAAAGGCGTTTCCCGGGGCCGCGCAGGCGCACAATCCCGATGTGGCCCCTACTACGCTGGATGATGAACACGCCGCGGCACTTATTACGGGGACAAATTTGACGCCGGGTGTGACCCTGCACCTCGGGCAATGCTGCCATCCGCTGCCCGGTGATCGTATTATAGGCCTGCACGAGCCTGACAAAGGCCTGGTTGTGCACACAATCTTTTGCGGAACGGTCGCGAGATATGATGATCGCCCCGATCTCTGGGTCGATCTGAAATGGAATGAGCTGGCGCGTAGCGGTGTTCGGGCGGTTGCCCGCGTCGAAGTGAATGCGGCCGACACAAAAGGTGTTATGGCCCAACAATGCTCTGTCGTTGCGCAAGCCGGCGGTAATATTATCGGGGTTTCAACAAAAGATCGCACAGGCGACTTTATGACCCTTGTCTTTGATATCGAAGTCGAGGATTTGCGTCACTTTGAACAGATCAAAGCGGCGCTTCGCACCCTGGCCGTGGTCGAACGGGTGGAGCGCCTCGAGGAGAGCCATCTTGAACAATGATGACGTCCTGGACGTGTTCCGGGAGGCAGGCGCCCTGTTAGAGGGACATTTTATCTTGTCGTCCGGGCGCCGCAGTCCGGTATTCTTGCAAAAGGCGCTGGTTTTCTCTGAACCTGAGCTGTCTGCGCGTCTGTGCGGCGCACTGGCCAAGAAAGTAAGAGCAGAGCTCGGCGAGATCGATGTCGTGGTCGGGCCCGCCATGGGCGGTGTAATCCCCAGTTATGAACTCGCGCGGCAACTTGGTTGCCGGGCCGTCTTTGTCGAACGCGTTGATGCGGCGTTTGAGCTGCGCCGAAGCTTCTCCATCGCGGAAACAGATCGGGTCTTGATTGCAGAAGATATTGTGACGACCGGTTTGTCATTCCGTGAGACCGTTGCTGCGCTTGGCAAACTGCCTGGCGTGCTGGTCGGCGGCTCGTGCATTATCGATCGGAGCGGCGGAACCGTCGATGTGGGTTGCCCGCTTGTCTCGCTCGCCGCGATCAAGTTCCCAGATTATGACGCCGATGCCCTGCCACCAGAACTTGCATCGCTGCCAGCGATAAAGCCTGGCAGCCGAGGGCTTGCCTGATGGCCAGCCCCCTTCGTCTCGGCGTCAATATTGATCATGTGGCCACGATCCGCAACGCGCGCGGGGGCGATCACCCTGATCCGGCCCGCGCCGCCGAGCTTGCTCAGAAAGCTGGCGCCGATGGCATCACGATCCATTTGCGAGAGGATCGCCGGCATATTCGCGACGATGACCTGGACCGTGTGCGACAAGCGAGCGACCTGCCGATCAATCTGGAAATGGCTGTGACCGATGAGATGATCACCATCGGCGAACGCTTCCGGCCGCATGCGGCCTGTTTTGTACCTGAAAAGCGTGAGGAGCGAACAACAGAAGGTGGCCTGAACGTGGCGGGCCTGCACAATCAGGTGGCGCCCGGCGTTCACCGCATGCGCGATGTGGGTGCGCGCGTGTCACTGTTCATTGAGCCCGATACGGTTCAAATTGCCGTCGCCGAAGTATTGGGTGCGCCAGTAGTTGAGCTTCATACCGGCCGCTATGCCGAACTTTGGCTGGCGCGTGATGAGGCCGGGTTGGAGATTGAGCTTGAACGGCTGAAAACGGCCGCAGCTGAAGCCGCCAAACGCGGTATTGAAGCCCACGCCGGGCACGGCCTGACTTTTGAGAATGTCGGCCCGATCGCTGCCATACCGCAGCTCGCCGAACTCAATATTGGCCACTTTCTGATGGGCGAGGCAATTTTTATCGGATTGGAAGGCTCAATAAAGAAAATGCGCAGGCTGATGGATGAGGCGCGGGCAGCATGATCATCGGTATCGGCAATGATCTTTGTAATATTGAGCGTATTCGTGGCACGCTGGACCGGTTTGGCGAACGGTTTGAGGCGCGTTGCTTTACAGAGGGTGAGATTGCCAAGGCGCGCCGGCGGCGCCTGACAGCAGAAACCTATGCCAAACGCTTTGCGGCGAAAGAAGCCTGTGCCAAGGCCCTCGGCACCGGCGTTCCGCGACGGGGTGTGCACTGGAAAATGATGGAGGTGGTGAACCTGCCAAGCGGCAAGCCGACCCTGAAGCTTACCAAGGGGGCTGCGGCACGTCTGGAAGAAATCACGCCTGAAGGCTATACCGCATCTGTGCATCTGACCATGACAGACGACCATCCCTGGGCTGAGGCGCAAGTGATTATTGAGGCGCTGCCGACCGGACACGCCACATGAACCGCCCTGCCCGCCCGAAGCGCACCCGCCTGCGCGCCGCTGCGAAGGCGAAGAAACGCCCAACCTTGTCTCCCGACGCGCGCAAAGCGCTGGAAACGGCGATTGGATACAGGTTCAAAGATGAGTCCTTACTGACCCGCGCGCTCACGCATCCAAGTTTGATTGATGACTTTGACGGGGGGCCGCGTTTCTCGAACCAAAGACTGGAATTCCTCGGCGACCGCGTTCTGGGTCTGGTAATCGCGCAGATGCTTCTGCGCAAATATCCCGGCGAGCGAGAGGGTCAGTTGACGAAACTGTTTCACCGCCTCGTCAGTGGCGAAACCTGCGCGAAAGTCGGCGCCGGGTTAGACTTGCGCCAGTATCTCTTCATGGACGCGTCCATGCAGCACAACAAAGCCGGCCATTATGACAAGGCCGTTGGTGATGCTGTTGAGGCCATGATCGCCGCGATTTTTGAAGATGGCGGGCTGAACGCGGCCGAGAGCTTTATCAGGCGCGTCTGGCTGTTTGAGCCAGATGGCAGTGATGCCGCGCCTAGCAACCCCAAGACGGCGCTCAGCGATTGGTGCGGGGCCAATCGTGCGGCCTATGCAAGCTATCACGTGGTGTCGCAAGAGGGCCCGGCCCACGCGCCTGTCTTCACCGTTCGCGCGGAAGTCGACAATCACGGCGCAGCGACCGGAACGGGCGGCAGCAAGCAAGAGGCCGAGATGACCGCGGCGACGAACCTGCTTAAGGACCTGTCTTCGAATGACTGAAAGTGTGGACAATATGGACATCAAGCGCGCGGGCTTCACGGCCATCATTGGCGCGCCGAATGCGGGCAAGTCGACACTGGTCAATCGGTTGGTCGGCGCCAAGGTGGCGATCGTAACCCATAAGGTTCAGACCACGCGCTTTCCGGTTCGCGGCGTCGCCCATTGCGATGGCTCGCAGATTGTTCTGGTCGACACGCCCGGGATTTTTCGCGCCAAAAAACGGCTTGACCGGGCTATGGTCAAGGCTGCCTGGGCGGGCGCGGATGACGCCGATGCGATTGTTCACGTGATTGACGCCTCCGCCTGGGCTGCCGTGGCGAGCGGCGAGGCCAATGCGGCCATGAAATTGTCCGTCGAAGATGATCGCCGCGTTATCGAGACGCTGAAGGAGATGGGCAAGACGGCCTATCTCGCCCTCAACAAGATTGACCTGTTTCCGCATGAACAAGTGTTGCCAATGATGGCAGAGCTGAACGAAGCGAGCGTTTACGATGAGATTTTCATGATCTCAGCGCTGAATGGTGACGGTGTCGAACGCCTATTGGCGGCGATGGCAACAAAGATGCCGGAAGGCCCCGCCATGTATCCGCCTGACCAGACGGCCGATCTGCCGATGAGACTGCTGGCAGCAGAGATCACAAGGGAAAAACTGATGCTGCGCCTGCATCAGGAACTGCCCTATCAATTAATGGTTGAAACCGAGAGCTGGGAGCCGTTTGACAATGGCTCTGTCCGTATCCGCCAGGCGGTGATCATCGCCCGCGAACAGCACAAGGGCATGGTGTTAGGCAAGGGCGGCAGCGCGATCAAGGCGATCGGCCAGGCCGCCCGTGAAGAGCTGGCCGACTTGCTTGATCAGCCCGTACATTTGATCTTGTTTGTTAAAGTTGACCCAAAATGGCAGGAGCGCCGTGAGGCCTATACCGCCTTTGGGCTTGAGTTCGATGTCTAGCGAGATGGGCCATGCAGTGGCGCGATGAAGGACTGGTGCTTGGCGGGCGCCGGTTTGGCGAAAGTGGGCTGATCCTTGACGTCCTGACGGCTACCCGCGGACGTCAGTCAGGTCTCGTCTATGGCGGGGCCAGCCGAAGGAAACGCCCGCAATATGAGACAGGCAACACGCTGCAGCTGGCCTGGACGGGCCGGCTGGAGGAGCAGCTTGGCCGCTTCGAGGTCGCTGAGCTGCAGACCAGCCGAGCCGCCCACTATCTAGACAGTCCATTGGCGCTCGCGGCCATTGCTGGCATTACTGCTCTTTTACGCGGAGCAGTCGACGAAGGCGATATGGCAGGTTCTGCGCTTTATCAGCCGACGGCACTGGTGCTGGATAGTCTTGGCGAGCCGGATATCTGGCCGGCGCTTTACGCACGCTGGGAGCTTGGATTGTTGTCGGCGCTAGGATTTGGCCTTGATCTCGATGTCTGTGCGCTGTCCGGAGCGAATGATGGGTTGACCCATGTATCGCCGAAAACAGGCCGCGCCGTGCAAGGCAGCGAAGCTGGCGAATATGTCGACCGGCTTTTGGTTCTGCCCACGTTTCTTATCGATGGTCAGGTCGCACCGAGCGCAGAGGATGTGCGTGATGGCCTCGCGCTGACCGGCCATTTTCTGGCGAGCCGCCTGTTTAGTGCCGTCCATCGAGGGCTGCCAGTTGAACGCGGCCGATTGGTCGAGAAGCTGATGAAGATCACGCCGTAGCTCTATTTGCAGCTCGTCTGCGACCCCATGTCGAGGTGGAAATGGTCAGCGTGATCGGCATTGAAGTCTGGCCCCAGCGTGACGGAGAATAGCCGGCACGCCCCCTTGTGGACACGAGCGAGGAACTTGCCGCGCGGGCTTTTTTCTCGCCAGTGCTGGCGAATATCGACCCGCTCGCCGTCTTGCATGATGAAGCCATAGATGTCGATCGCATTGGCATAGGCATGCTCGGATCGCTTTTCGGTCCCAGCAATATTGCGGCAGCTAAACGTGCCATATGTCTGGATCTCCGCGAGTGTTGTGCCAAACACCTTTTCGGCCTGTGGGCGTACAATGCGCCGTTCCCACAAGTATAGTGCGGCAAGCTGGTGACAGCTAAAGCGCATCGGCGCGCGGTTATAGCGCGTCATGGAGCGCTCCAGGACAAGGGTTTCGCCCAGCGGGCAAGACGCCGCCGGCTCATCGGCGGGCATGATGGAGAAATCGACATTTGCCGCCGCCAGCACATCCCGGCATTGTAAGGGATTACGTTTCAGATGCCGCAGCTTGGCATAGGTCGCGAGACCAAGCGGTTCGTTCAGGTCTGGCGGGCGAAACGGACTGTGTTGCGGCGGGATGACCATATGCAGGGCGAACAGGAGGCTAAAACTGATCAATGAAAGGCCAATCAAGCGCCAGCGCACGATCTGTTCTCCTTTCATTAACCAAAACCGATTTTCTGTTAACTTGGTAAAGAACACGGCGATTCTAAGCCGGCCAGCGCGAGAAGAGGCGTATAGTCGATGACCGATACGATTGAACCGGAAGACGATCGAATTATCAACGAGCCGCTAAGCGAGGCATTGACCAAGCGTTATCTCGCCTATGCGCTATCGACTATTACGTCTCGCGCCCTGCCCGATGTTCGCGATGGCCTGAAACCCGTGCAGCGCCGAATCCTCTACGGGATGCGCGAGCTGAAGCTGAACCCTAATGGCGGCTATCGCAAATGTGCCAAAGTGGTTGGTGAGGTCATGGGTAATTACCACCCGCATGGCGACACCTCGATCTATGACACAATGGTGCGCCTCGCCCAGGATTTCTCCGTTCGCTACCCGCTTGTCGATGGCCAGGGTAATTTTGGCAATATTGACGGCGATAGCGCAGCGGCCATGCGTTATACCGAGAGCCGTATGACGCCCGCTGCTGAGCTGCTTCTTGAAGGGCTGAGCGAGAATGCGGTCGACTTCAAGGCGACCTATGATGAGAATGATACAGAACCGGTTGTCTTGCCGTCTCAAAAAGGCACACAGCAGCACTGGCGCTTATTGAGCGCACTGGCAGAATCAACGGCCGATGGTGAGACAAGCCTGCCTGATGGATTAGATGACATCCAGCAGAGCATGGCGCGCGGCTCCGCGCTCATTCTCATCACCCCAAATTTGAGCGATGAATGGCTGTCAAACTTGGTTCAGCTTTCTCGCAAGCAAATTAAAACTACGGTTGTTCTGCTGGATGGGGCATCATTCACGGCCGAAGCTGAGACTGAAAGCCCGATTTGGAGCTTGGAAC
>JBCCMX010000123.1:0-6417 GCA_039026135.1 Pseudomonadota bacterium
CCTTAAGCTGCGTTCTTTATTTCAAGCGCGCGCACGAGCTTTTCTTTCCAAACCGCCGGGCTTCCCGCCTGCACCGCGAGCAGCTTTGCACGGCGGTAGAAAAGGTGGCAGTCCACCTCCCAGGTGAACCCCATGCCGCCATGGGTCTGGATACTCTCCTTGGACGCATACCAATAGGCCTCGCTGGCCGCGACGCGCGCCGCGGCGCTGGCTTCAGGCAGTTCTGCGGCATTGGTCGACAAGGCCCAGGCACCGTAGAAACAATTGGACCGCGCCACTTCATTCTTGACGTACATGTCGGCCAGTTTGTGCTTGATCGCCTGGTTCCCGCCAATCGGGCGCCCAAACGCGTAGCGCTCCTTTGCATACGCGGTGGCCATTTCCAGACAGCGCGATGCCCCGCCAAGCTGCTCAAATGCCAGTAAAACAGCAGCGCGGTTCAGAATCACATCATTCAGGCTCGCGCCCGCGCCAGCTTCACCGAGGCGCTCAGCAGGCGCGCCATCAAAAACGAGTTCGGCATGATTACGGGTCGGGTCGAGTGTCTTGACCGTCTGGCGGGTCACGCCTGGCCCGTTCAGATCGACGAGCACGAGACTGGCTGCACTGCCCTCTTTCGCCAGCACCAATGCATGGCTGGCCACACTGCCATCGGTGACGGGGATCTTCCGGCCGCTCAGCGCGCCGCCATCAAAAACTGTTGACAGACTGCTCGCATCGACTCGCCCGGGGCCTTCGCTGGCGGCGTAACAGCCGATCACCTCGCCGCTGGCAACACCTGGCAGAATGGCCGCCTTCTGTGCCTCGCTGCCCACGGCAAGCAGGCCTTCTGAGAAGAAATAGGTTGTGCTCGCAAACGGGACCGGCGCCAGCACGCGGCCAAGCTCTTCGGCAAGCACACATAGCTCCAACGCACCCAGCCCAAGACCGCCATACGTTTCCGGAATAGCTGTGCCCAGCCACCCCATCTCGACAATTTTCTGCCAGACGCCGTCATGCTGGGCGAGATCGTCATTATCGAGCACATCTCGGACTTCGCTCATTGTGCAAGCCGAGCTCAGGAATTTCCGCGCTTCATCCCGCAGAAACTTCTGATCATCAGAAAAATCAAAATTCACGCCGCGCGCTCCCTTTGTGTATCATTTCACCTGATAATAGCGCACGCACTCGCCCCGCAAAGCCATGACTTAACGGAAACCGGAGCAATCACCGCATCTGCCGATTGAACCTGCGAATTGGCACGTTTACATCTCATCGAACACGTCAATATGAGGCCAGCCCCATGCGCACTGAAACGCCCGTCGAAATCAAGCTTGAGGACTATCAGCCTTATCCGTTCCAGATTGAGCATGTCTCCTTAGTCTTTCAGCTCGATCCCTCACGCACACATGTGACGGCAGAGATGAAAGTCCGCCGGATCGCCGAGGGTGATTTTGTGCTCGACGGCGTAGGGCTGAGCCTGGAGAGCATTTCGATAGACGGCAAAACGCTCGGCCCAGACGCCTACAAACTGGATGACCAGTCGCTGACGCTGCTCTCTGTCCCGGATGACTTCAAACTGGTCACGCAAGTCACCATCGATCCCTCAGCGAACACCGAACTGTCAGGTCTGTACATTTCCGGCGAGCGGTTTTGCACCCAATGCGAGGCCACAGGGTTTCGGCGCATCACCTATTGGCCCGACCGGCCCGATGTCATGAGCCGGTTTTCTGTCCTGATTGCAGCTGACAAGGCCGCCTGCCCTGTCCTTTTATCCAACGGCACGCCCGGCGCATCTGGCGATACACAGGACGGGCGCCATTTTGCCACCTGGGATGATCCGCATCCAAAGCCCTCTTATCTGTTCGCGCTCTGCGCTGGCGACTATGACATCTATCGCGACACGTTTAACACGATGAGCGGCCAGACGATCGATCTTGCCATTCATGTCGACAAGGGTGATGCCGCCCGCGCCGAATGGGCCATGGACAGTCTCAAGGCCTCCATGAAATGGGATGAGGACACGTTCGGGCGCGAATATGATCTCGGCGTATTCAATATTGTCGCGGTGAGAGACTTCAATTTCGGCGCAATGGAAAACAAGGGCCTGAACGTCTTTAACTCGGCTTATGTTCTCGCCGATGAAGATACCGCCACAGATGCCGATTTCGAGGCGATTGAGAGCATTGTCGGCCACGAATATTTCCATAACTGGACGGGAAACCGCATCACCTGCCGCGACTGGTTTCAGCTCTGTCTGAAAGAAGGCCTGACCGTGTTTCGCGATCAGGAATTTTCCGCCGATATGCGCTCCCGGCCGGTTCAGCGCATCAAGGATGTGATCCGCCTGCGCGCCGCACAATTCCCCGAAGATGGCGGCCCGCTCGCCCACCCGGTACGCCCCAGCAGCTATGCCAGTATCGACAATCTCTACACCGCCACCGTGTATGAAAAGGGCGCCGAGCTGATCCGCATGCTCAAGACACTTATCGGGGATGATGCCTTTGCGGCGGGCATGCAGATCTATTTTGACCGCTATGACGGATCAGCCACCACAATCGAGCATTTCTATAGCTGCTTTGAAGAGGCGAGCGGCAAGGACCTGTCTGATTTTCGCCGCTGGTACAGCCAGCCCGGCACGCCGCGCCTGCATATCACGCAGGATTGGGACGAAGCGGCTGGCCGTCTTACGGTCACGATCCGGCAATCCAATCCGGAAACGCCGCGCAACAAGGCGCCGCAACCATTGCCAATGCCTTTGCGCCTGGCCGCTTTCAGTGCGAACGGTGACAAGCTTAAAGAAGAGACGCTCACGCTCGCGGGCGAAACCACCCATTGGTCAGTCGACAAGCTCGGCGCCCGCCCGCTTGTATCGGTCAATCGCGGCTTTAGTGCGCCAGTCAAATTGGAGAACGATCTCGATCGCGCAACGCGGCTCGCCACGGCGCGGATCGATGATGACCCGTTCAATCGCTGGGATATGCTGCAATCGCTTCTGAGGGAAGACATGCTGGCCATGGCCTATCACGGCCAGCCGGCCCCCGATTCAGACCTCATCAGCGCGGTGGGTGATGCGGTGCGCGGTGCGCAGGCCGATCCGGCCTTTGCTGCCTTGCTGACCCGGCTGCCCGGTATAGGCGAGGTCCTGCTTGATCATGTCCCCGCCGATCCGGTCGCGCTCAGCGATGCGCGCCTGGCGATTGAACAGGCCCTTGGCGAAACTCTCGCTGACGTATCCGCCGATATCCTCGCCCAGCCGTCGCCTGCGCCTTTCAGGCCAGATGCTGCGCAAGCCGGACAACGCGCTCTTCGCACCGCCATGATCGCACTCGTCGGCGCGGCGGACACACCCAAGGCGGCAAGCCAGCTCAAAACCCTCTTTGACGGCGCGCCCAATATGACCGAGAGCCTCGCTGCCCTGTGGGCTCTGGCGCGGGGTCGCACGCAGCAGAAAACCGCAGCGCTGGCGGCCTTTGCAACGCGCTGGGACAGCAATCAGCTGGTCATGGACAAGTGGTTCGGCACGCAGGCCGCGTTCGGCGCCGTTGAAGACGTTGAAGCGCTAATGCAGCATCCTGCCTTCAGTCTGACCAATCCCAACCGTGTGCGCAGTGTTGTCGGCGTCTTTGCAATGCAGAATCTTGCCAATTTCCATCGCCCGGATGGCGCCGGCTACCGTATAGTCACGCGGGCCATCAAACAGGCCGATGAACGCAATCCGGCTTTGGCTGCTCGCCTTCTGACCGCCTTTGAGCAATGGCGGTCTCTGACGCCGCAATTGCAGGATCAAGCGAAAACCGCGCTCGAAGCCCTGCAATCAGAGACCCTCTCCGAAAACGCCGCTGACATTATTAGCCGGACACTTTCATAGGAATCACGTACCCATAGGTTAACCAAACTTAAAACTTCATCCCTGAGTTTGGCGACTCAATGAGCAAAGTCCGCAAAATGCGGCCTATGGGGCTATGAAGTTTGGCGAGCCGAACGGAGAAACTGAAAAAGAAAGCCCGCGAGTCTCGACTTGGCCGCGAGAGGCGTCTGCGCCTGTCCACAATGATTACGCTGATCGTTGCCATTGAACTGACAGCTCTTGGCATCAAGGCTTTCGATGACCGCAACAAAGCCAATGTCGCGCTCCAAACCATTACACATCGCGAAGCCCTGGCAGTGGCGGAATACATGGCAGGCAAGGTCGATCTTGTGTCACTCACGCTCTCCCACGGCTATAGGGCCGGCTGGAGCACGAATGAAACCGCCCAGAGCCTACCTGAACTTGATGCCGTGGTTGAATTTGCCGATGCGCTAAGCGCCGCAACGGGCACACGTCTGCATGAAGCCGGCGCCGTGGCCGCCGTTTCGATCAGCAAGGATCAGACGCTCGGGCTTTCCGCGCTCGGCGACTTCGTGATCACCTATAAGCCGGCCTCCGGGCCGGTTCGGCTTGGGCTTGTCCCAACTGAGACCTGGCTGCCTGCACCGGCAGAAAATCGCGAGTTTTCTCTGGTTTCTGGCGGCCTCGATGGCGTGACCCGATTACCAGAGCAGGCCATACAGGCCTGCACGCCGCTCAAGCCCGACACGGTCTCTGTCTGTGTGGAGACCCCCCAGCCGATTATCGGGCGGGCTGAGCTGTTGAGCCTGGCCTCCTATGGTTTTCTTGTGCTCGGCCCTGCACTCGCCCTGATCGGCCTTCTCAAACTCCTGGAACAGCGCTCTGGCGAGTCAGAAGCCTTTGAAGGCCAGGCCACACGCGCCGGCCGCGTTCTGGAAACGGTTCTACAAGAGGCCAAGGCAGGCTTCTGGTCATGGGATTTCAACCAGAAACGTCTCTGGCTCAGTACCGAAGCGGCCACACTGCTTGATGTCGAGGAGCCCGGCTATTTCTCAGTCGAGGAGCTGAAGGACAAAATCCATGCCGACCATCAGGAAGTGTTCGTGCGCTCCGTCGAAACCCTGCCTGATAAGGGCTTCATATCGCAGGTTTTCGCAACAACCAAGCGCACGGCTTGGCTCGATATGCGCGCGCGGCCCGACCCGGAAAGCGGCGAGATCAATGGCATCCTGCTGGATGTCACTGATATGCGCGCCGCAATTGCCCGAACCAAACAGGCCGAACAGCGCCTGCGTTCGGCTCTGGAGGGTTTTTCCGGCCCCTTCGCCCTCTGGGACAAGCGCAAGCGCCTGATCTACTGGAACAAGGCCTTCGCCGGCGTCTTCGGCCTCGACAAGCTTGTCCGCGCCGGGATGAGCCACGAAACAGTGAAGCTCGCCCAGGCGTCCGGCATCGCCGAACAGCGGCCCAGCCATGAAGAAAGCAATTCTGAGATTGTCCGCACAAAGGATGGACAATGGTTCAAGATGGTCGAGCGTCAGACCGGTCATGGCGGCATGATCACGATGGGCCTTGATGTGTCTGCCGATGTCGAAAATGAGGTCCAGCTGACATCACAGCAGAAGAAACTCAAACAATTGGTCAAGGAACTCGAGCGCTCACGGCGCCTGGCCGGCGACCTCACCACCAAGCTGCAAAATGAGAAACAAAAGGCTGAACGCTCCGCCAATTCCAAGAGCGCCTTCCTCGCCAATATGAGCCACGAGCTGCGTACACCGCTCAATGCAATCAATGGCTTTTCGGAGATTCTCGCCAATGAAATGTACGGTCCGATCGGAAATGATCGCTACCGTGAATATGCGGGCGACATTCTCGCCTCCGGCCAGCATTTGCTCGACATGATCAATGATATTCTCGACATGGCCAAAGTCGAAGCCGGCAAAATGACCATCGATCCGCGACCACTCGACCTGATCGAACCCGTCGATGCGGCCGTGCGCATGATCCGCCGCAAGGCTGAGGATAAAGGCATCACGCTCACGCTAACCGCCACCGACAATCTGCCGCCAGTCGATGCCGACCATCGCGCCATCCGTCAGATGGTCCTCAACCTTGTATCCAACGCCATCAAGTTCACCGATGAAGGCGGCGGTATTCTTGTGAAGATTGATCAGTTGGATGATGCATTGCGCGTGATGGTGCGCGATTCAGGTGTCGGCATCCCGGCTGAGGCCCTGCCGCGTCTGGCAGAGCCCTTCGAGCAGGTCAGCGATACCCGCGATCGCAACTATGAAGGCTCCGGGCTTGGCCTGGCGCTGACAAAGTCATTTGCTGAAATGCATGGCGGGCGCCTGACGATTGCCAGTAAGGAAGGCAAGGGAACGCTGATCAGCTTCTTTATTCCGATCAGCGCTGAGGTCGAGGACCGCTCAGTCGCTTAAGGCATCGACCGTAAACGCTGCAACCGAGGCGACACAGGCTTCCGCTGCGCTTTTCAGTGCACGCGCGCGGGTCAGCGAGGCATTGTCGGCCGCGCCGACCGTCTCAGCAATCAATTGCTGCGCCACAATGCTTCTTCCCCTTTGGCGAATAAGGGTTGCCCGTGC
>JBCCMX010000124.1:0-6395 GCA_039026135.1 Pseudomonadota bacterium
TCGTCAAGGTCGAGGGCAACCCCTTCATAATCGTGATAGGACAGGTCAGAGCGCACCAGCATGGCGGTTTGAGACAGCGGCAACAGCCCGTCCTTCTGCGCTGACACCGCCACACCGTGATCGGTATGCAAGTGCATCACAACATGGGCATCCTCACGGGCGGCATGAATGGCCGAGTGAATAGTGAAACCGGCCGGATTGATGAAATAGGGCGTGTCCTGAACAATGTTACCGTCCAGATCCACCTTCACCAGAGACGAGGCCGTCATCTCGTCGAAAAACATCCCGTAAGGATTGATGAGAAAATGGTGATCAGGGCCTGGCACGCGATGCGATATATGTGTGAAAATCATATCGTCCCAGCGATTGAGCGCGGTCAAACGATACATTGCGGCAAGATCGACGCGAACCTTCCATTCTTCGTCGCTAACCTCATTCTTCATGTCCGGTATGGTCATGCCATCGGCCATATCATCCTCCGATATTGTGTCTTACATCCAACATAGCATGCCCCAATGAAAGCGCCAGCCAAACCGTAACCGCATCAAATCACTGTGCTTTCAGACACCTGTCCTTGACCGACACGCCGACGCTGCCGACATAGGGAGGCATGTCGATCAAGATCGCTTTTTACGCCTCCAAGCGCCCTGAAGCCCAGCAGGCTCTGGAACGGCTTGTCATGGCTTATGGACAGCATAGCGAGGACGAAGCAGAGATCATTGTCGCGCTTGGCGGCGATGGCGCCATGCTGGACGCGATGCGTCGGCGCTTTGCTGACCCGAAACCGGTCTATGGAATGAACCGCGGCACCGTGGGGTTCCTGATGAATGAGTTCAAGGAAGACAATCTGTTCGAGCGTATTGAGAATGCTGAGCGCGCCACGTTGGCGCCGCTGCAGATGACGGCGCGTGATATTAACGGAACCGCGCACACCCATCTTGCAATCAACGAAGTCTCCTTGCTGCGCCAGACGGCCCAGAGCGCAAAACTGCGCGTTCTGGTCGATGAACGCGAACGCCTAGAAAGGCTGACCTGCGATGGCTTGATGGTCGCCACACCGGCCGGGTCGACCGCTTATAACCTGTCGGCACACGGCCCCATTCTGCCCATCGGTGCAAATTTACTGGCGCTGACACCGGTCAGTGCCTTTCGGCCACGGCGCTGGCGCGGGGCCCTATTGCGTCAGGATGCCCGCGTCGAAATCGAGGTTATCGCGCCTGATCGGCGTCCTGTGTCGGCTGCGGCCGACAATGAGGAAGTGCGTAATGTCACCAATGTGGTGATCCATGCCGATCGCTCAAAGCGCCTGACCATGCTGTTTGACCCTGATCATGCGCTTGATGAACGGATCTTGCGCGAACAGTTTGCCTATTGAATTGAGGCCTTCGTCAGCGGTTTGTTAAGTGGTTTGCGCCTAGAAAAGCGCATGATTAAGTCGGTATTTTCGAAAGTTGGCGAGTTAAAGCACTCCAGAGACCGTCGTAAAAAGACGCCGGATCTCAAGCGTGTGCTGGGCGATTTGTCAGAGCGGCGCATCACGCCGGACCGCAATACCCCGCGCCCAGAACAGCTTAATGACTGGCTTCGGTCAGATCTCGATCAACTCATCAAAACCATGAAAGCAGCGCTCGATGCGCCCGGCGATATGGACGCGCGCGCTGCCTTTGAACGGGCGATTCACAATCTCTTCGGGGCATCAGGGGCGTATGGCGGCGGCGCGCTGACGCGTCTTTCCGGCTCTTTGCAGCGGCTGGTGGGCAATACAGAGCATCTCACCGAGATTGCGCCGCTGATCAACATACATGTCAAAGGATGTCTTGCGGCCGTTCGGGCTAAGCATGGCAGCGGCGAGGCCATCTCTGATGCAATTTGCGAGACAATCGAAGCGCGCGTCGACAAACACCTTGCCGCGCCGCAGGCCAATGATGAGACCGCCGAGGCTGAGAAGGCCGAAAAGGGTACTGAGACACCTGACCCGGACGATCAGGAAGCGGCCTAAGGCGCGCTAACCGACGCCCTGAAAGCCTTCGACTTCGCGTTTCGGCTTGTCGCCGCGATCGATCCCAAGGGCCAGAACGACAGAGGATGCGACGAAGATCGACGAATAGGTCCCGATAATCACGCCGAAAATCAGGGCAAAGCTCATCCCGCGCAGCACCGCGCCGCCAAAAATGAAGATCGATAACAGTGCCAGCAGCGTCGTGCCCGACGTCAGCAGTGTTCGCGACATAGTGGCGTTGATGGCCAGGTCGACCACCTTGCCCAGCTCCATTTTCTTGTATTTGCGCACCTCTTCGCGCACGCGGTCAAACACGATCACCGTATCGTTCATCGAGTAGCCGACAATGGTCAGCAGGGCCGCGATGGTCGCCAGATTGAACTCAAATCCGGTCAGCGCAAACACGCCCATCGTAAT
Source organism: Pseudomonadota bacterium (assembly GCA_039026135.1). Lineage (GTDB taxonomy): Bacteria > Pseudomonadota > Alphaproteobacteria > Caulobacterales > Hyphomonadaceae > Henriciella. The sequence continues at coordinate 2,417 of JBCCMX010000124.1, forward strand.
GAACACATCGTGGAACAGCGCCATCACCGCGCCAAGCGCATACTGCCATTGGAAACGGAACGAGATATAGACCATCATCAAGAGCAGCGCGACGCTAAGCGCGATAATCCCGCTGCGGAACAGCTCGCCAGAGACTTTCGGACCAACCGAGGCTTTCGAGCGCAATTCAAAATCATCACCGAAGGCTGCAGACAGAACCTCCACCACATTATCGGTCGCGTTCTGTTGGGCCGATTCAAGGTCTTCGCCGGGCTTTGGCGTTTGGGTCTCGAACCGTACAATGATCAGGTCGACGGCGTTTTCACCAGTGCCGCGCGCGCTATTGATCGACACATCACCGAGGTTGAGCGGCGCCACGGCGCTGCGCACATCATCGCTCGTCTTGCCGTCTGGCTTGACGATTTCAATCACAGACCCGCCGGCAAAATCAATCCCGAGATTGAGCCCCTTCAGGCTGAGAAAGGCGCCGGCCCCAATCAAAAGAGCAACAGAAACGATCAGCGCCATAAAACGCATGCGCATGAAGCTGACTTCGGTTTTTTCTGGCCATAGACGCAAAAGCATAATGTGTGTCTTCCCTTACATGGCCAGGCGCTTTGGCCGCGCCGTCCGCAGATACATCACCGTGAACCAGCGCGTCACAACAAAGGCGGTAAAGACTGATGTCACAATGCCGATGGCCAGCGTCACAGCAAAGCCTTTGACCGGGCCTGACCCCAGCAAATAGAGTATCGAGGCAGCGATAAAGGTGGTGATATTGGCATCGAGAATGGTTGACAACGCGCGCTCATAGCCCGCCTGGATCGCTGTTGCGGGTGATCGCCCGGAGCGTTGCTCTTCGCGTATCCGTTCAAACACGATGACATTGGCATCCACCGCCATACCGATCGTCAGAATGATGCCGGCAATCCCGGGCAAAGTGAGTGTCGCGCCAAAGCCTGACAGCGCACCAATAATCAGAACGATATTGGCCACCAGCGAGCCAACGGCAAAGCCGCCAATCAGGCCATAAGCCAGCATCATGAAAATGCCGACAAGGATAATCCCGATAATGCTGGCCCGAGACCCGGCCTCAATCGATTCCTGGCCGAGCCCTGGCCCGACCGTGCGCTCTTCAAGGAATTGCAGTTTGGCCGGCAATTCACCTGCCTCGATAATAGCGGCCAAATCGTCCGCCTCTTCCAGCGTGAACTGGCCTGTAATCTGAACGTTTCCGCCCGGGATCGGCTCATTGATGCGCGGGGCTGACATGGAGCGCCCGTCGAGAACAATGGCAAAATAGCTGCCGCGATTGGCGCGGGTGAGATTATAGAACTTGGTCTTGGCAGAGCCTGACAGGCTGAAATTCACCGCTGGTGAGTTGTCATCCGGGTCAAAACCGCGATTGGCCGAGATGATGTCACTGCCCGTCAGTTCTGGAATGGAGCGGACAAGAATGGCGCCATAGGTGTCATCATCAACCAGTTCCCAGCCCGGCCGCGCCTGGCCTGAATCAACCGCAAAATCGATGGCGGATGGCGAGAGGTCCGCCATATTGAACGTGAGCCGCCCGGCCCGGCTGAGAATATCCTTGATCCGTTTTGGATCAGCCTCGCCCGGCGCTTCGAGAATGATCCGCGTGCTGCCCTGCGGCGTGATCGAGATTTCAGACACACCATCAGGATCAATCCGGCGGCGAATAATCTCCATCATCTTGCCCTGCGCATCAGCGGCAAGCGCGGTCTGGGCACTCGCGCCAACCGTCACCTGGATAATGCCGCCCTCCCCGCCGCTAATGGACAAGAGTTTGGTCTGGGTCTGACCCACGGTCGGGTTCAGCTTGCGCAAGCGAGAGAGCGCCTCATTCATGTCTGACGGCTCGGTCAGCTTGATGGTCAGGCGGTCTTCCACCTGTTCCGGCGGCGGGCGCTTGATCAGCGGCTGGCGGTTAAAACTATCGCGAATGTCGGCCTGGATTGTCTCCAGGCGATTGGCAGCCACCTCCTGGGGATCAATCTCCATCAACAGATAGACGCCACCCTGAAGGTCAAGGCCAAGCTTCATCTTGCTATTGGGCAAAAACCCCGGCCACCAGGCTGCATCAGCCTCGACGCGCTGGGCTTCGAACGCGGCGACCGCTTGTGGATCGGTTGCGCCAGTGTCACGCGGCTGAATGCCGAGAAAACCGTCTGTAAAGGCATTTGGCAGGGCCAAGAGCGCGCCCCAGACCAGAACCAGCGAAATAAGTCCGACTTTCCAGCCTGGGAAGTTCAGCATGGCGCGCGGGCCTCGTGTCTAAGCTTGGGCAGTATCGTTGGCGGGCACCGGCGCGCCCTTGTCGCGCACATCGGCAATCATCGCACGCACGGTGCGCACACGCACGCCATCGGCCAGCTCAACCGTCACCTCCGTTTCGGCGACTTTCGTGACTTTACCGATCAGCCCGCCTGCGGTGACAATCGTGTCGCCCTTTTTGACACCCTCAACCATTTCCTTGTGGCGTTTTTGGCGCTGATTGGCCGGCCGGATCAGCAGGAAATAGAAGATCAAGATCAGCGGCACGAAGAACAGAAGCTGTCCCAGGATGCCGCCGGCCGGGCCTGATGCCTCTTGCGCCGCAGCAACCGGCGACATGACAAGCGCACTTAGAGCAAGAAACAAAAACTGACGCATCGCGAAAATGACTCCGATTTAAGACAGCGCTCGTATATCGACGCCGCGTGGAATTAGCAAACGCCCAGCTGCGCCCGAATATAATCTATATCGGAACAGGCCTAGGCGCCTTCAACCGTCTTTACATACATCGAATTCTTCGGCTTCGAAAACAACCGTTCAACCATCGGGATAAAGAATTCCAATGGCTCGCTTTGATAGTCAGGATCAAAGGCCGCCTGGTCATAAAGATGGCAGAACTGAGCGGTATACTCATAATGCGGGTGGTCCTTGAAATTGTCCCGCAGATTGCGATCAAGCCCCAAATACTCAAAGAAATAATAGCCCTGGAACACGCCGTGATGGGCAACCATCCAGTGGTTCTTCTCGGACACAAACGGCTTCAGGATCGCCGCGGCAACATCGGGATGATTATAGCTGCCCAGCGTGTCGCCAATATCATGCAACAGCGCACACACGACATATTCTTCATCCCGGCCATCGCGGTGCGCGCGCGTCGCGGTTTGCAGCGAATGGGTCAGGCGGTCGACGGGAAAACCGCCAAAATCGCCGTCCAGCAGGCGCAAATGGTCTATGACACGCTTGGCAAGGTGACGCATGAAAGGCACCGATTCGCCGGCAATGATGGACCAGTCCTCCTGCGTGCCTTCCAGCATCTCCTTGAACTTTGCCCGTTCGCCCGGGCCCTGTCCGTCCGCCATCATGTCTTCCTGTCGGTGTTCTACCCAGTCTTTCCTCAAATGGGATTATCGTCAAATTTAGCAAGTGAGCAATTAATCACTTGCAAAGCCTTTCGTGCGATGTTATCAAACGCTCACAAACGGAGGCTTTGCTAAATGACAAACGAAACCGTCAAACGACAGCGCACCAAAAATGCGCGGCCCAAGATTGAGCGCGCCGCGCTGAAATTGTTCGTGAATGACGGGGTGAACGCCTCGACGACGCGGGACATTGCCGATGAAGCCGGCGTGTCAGAGGGCGCCCTTTATCGCCATTATAAAGGCAAGGACGAGCTGGCCCTGACCTTGTTTATGGCCACCCATAACAGATTGGGTGAAATGATGCTCGAGGCGTTCGATACGCCCGGAACGCTGGACCAGAAGGTCAAGGCGGTTGTGACCGCCTATTGTACTCTGGCTGACGAAGACTGGCTGTTATTCTCTTTTCACCTCGTCTCGCTCAACAAGTTTGTGCCTTATGATACCCGGCGCGATGATGATCCGGTCAGCGTTCTGGAAACACTGATTGCCGGCTTGATGCAAAATGGCGAGATTCCAAAAGCGGATCCGTCCGTCATGGCCGCGATGTGTCTCGGCATTATGATGCA
>JBCCMX010000125.1:0-6376 GCA_039026135.1 Pseudomonadota bacterium
CTGGTTCCATGAGGGGCCACACGGATCGGTGCGGCCAGGGTTCGTATTTTTCGTATGCTGGCGCCAGATTACGCGTCTGGATTGATCTTGCAAATACATATCGCTGGGTAAGGGCGCGGGCTGGCGCGGTCGAAATGGGCGCCTATTATCGTTCTTGAATCGACATGATACAGGGGTGGGTTTTGGCACGCGGCTTGAATCGACCTATCAGGCCGTATGTCTGCATTTGCTGCCATGATCATTTTGCTTGCCGCAGGGGTGACATCCTTCATTTCCGGCATTTTCGGCATGGCAGGCGGGCTGATCCTGATGGGGGTTCTGATCGCCCTGGTCAGCGTTGCGACCGCCATGATCATTCACGGGGCGATACAGCTCGTGGCCAATGGGTATCGCGCCTGGCTGCTTCGCACGGACATCGATTGGCGAGTCTTTCGGCTTTACTGTCTTGGCGCGGTGTTTGGTGTGGCCGCGCTCGTCTTTGTCAGTTGGGTGCCCGACAAGCGCACCGTCTATCTGCTTCTGGGGCTGACGCCTTTGCTGGTCTGGGTGCCGAAAGATCATTTGCATCTTGATATCCGCAAACCGCAACAGGCCGTTTTTGCTGGATTTGTCGTTCAGGGCATCAATACGCTGGCCGGCGTGGCAGGGCCTTTGCTCGATCTTTTTTTCGTGCGCGCCGACATGACGCGCCAGCAAATCGTGGCGACAAAATCCGTCACGCAATGCGTCAGCCATTTGATCAAGGTCGGGTTCTGGAGCGTGCCAGTTGTTTCTGCGGCCGGGTTTGGCGCCCTGCCGCCCTGGTGGCTCATCGCCGCTGCCATCCCCGTTTCGATGCTGGGCACACGCCTTGGCGGCCTTGTGCTGACGCGTATGACAGACGTTAATTTCAAACGCTGGATGAAGGCGCTCGTGACAGTGATTGGCTGTGTTTTCCTGTTGCGCGCTGCGGGCCTACTATGAGGGCTGAACGCCCGGTTTGCATTTGGCAATGAGACCCGCACGCATCAGCTGCTTATTGCCGGCAAACCCGACCGGCGTGAGCTGGCTCAGCAGGGTGGCTTGAGACAGCGCCTTGTCGATCAACTCCTCCGGCGCGGCGAGCTCATCAAGGAAACCGGCAGCCATGGCCTCATCGGGCCCAAACAGAGTGCCATTGACCATGGCCCGCGTCAGATAGGGCCGGGCGATCCGTTCCATCAGCAACTCGGCGGCGAATTCCGGGATCACCATGCCAATGGCGCTCTCATTGGCGCCGATCTTGAACGCGCCCGGCGTGCCGATCCGGTAATCGGTGCTGAGCAGGAAAAAGCTGCCCATCGCAATCGCGTGGCCCGGGCATGCCGCTACGATCGGTTTGTCCGAACCATACATGCGCAGGGCTGTGCGCCCGCCATATTTGACCAGCCCGATCGCGTCGTCGATCGAACCACCGGTCAGGATGTTCAGATCAAACCCGGCTGAAAATCGCCCCGGGCGTCCGGCGATGACAATCGCTTTTGCCTTGGCTTCAGCTTCATCAAGCGCCGTATTCAGGGCATCCAGCAGCAGGGGATTGACCGCATTGGCTTTGCCATCATCCATGGTGATCAGTGCGATCTCGCCCTGCATCTCAACTTTAACCGTCATTGGCACATCTCCTATAGCTGCTCTGTAAGCGGCTATGCGGCGAGAAAAGCAAGATATCACGGCGGGTCACCCGGCCTGACTTTTTCACCCCCGCCGCGCTCTGAAGAAATCGCGCAGCAATGTCGCGGCTGCCGCCGCCCGGTCGGCGTCCTGCTCAACCGCCGGACGCCAGTGACAGGTTGGCTGGTCAAAGAATTTGGGGCCGTGCCAGATTGCGCCGCCTTTCGGGTCATCGGCCGCAAAGATCAGCTTGTCCAGCCGGGCAAAACTGATCGCGCCAGCGCACATCGCACACGGTTCAAGCGTCACGTAGAGATGCAGGCCCGGCAGGCGATAATTGCCCCGTTTCTGCGCTGCAGCGCGTATGGCGACGATCTCGGCATGTGCGCTGGGGTCATGGTCGCCAATCGGGCGGTTGCGACCCTCGGCCACAATCTCTCCGGATACCGGATCGACAATAACGGCGCCAACCGGCACCTCACCGGCTTTGCCCGCGCGCGCCGCCAGTGAAAGCGCGCGATCCATATAGACAGAGGTGCCGGTCATGGCTTTCCCTAAGGGCCTTGTGCGCCTAATGGCAAGTCATGCGTATTGTTGCAGGATCGCTGAAGGGTCGGCCCATCACCGCGCCGAAGTCGCGAAACACGCGTCCGACCTCCGACCGGGCGCGCGAAAGCCTGTTTAATGTGCTTGCCCATGCTGACTGGGCGCCCGCGCTGGACGGCGCCCGGGTCATCGATCTGTTTGCCGGATCCGGCGCGCTTGGATTTGAAGCCCTGTCGCGCGGCGCGGCGTTTTGCCTGTTTGTGGAAACAGATCATGCCGCGCGCGGCGCCATCCGCAGCAATATCGATGCGCTGGGCCTGTTCGGGGCGACCCGCCTGCATCGGCGGAGCGCAGCAGCGCTGGGCGAGAGGCCGGCTGGCCTTGAGGCGCCTTTTACCGTCGCGTTTCTCGATCCGCCCTATCACAAGGGTCTTGTGCGGCCCTGTCTTGAGGGGCTTGCATCTGGCGGCTGGCTTGATGCGGGCGCCCTTGTGATCGTCGAGACCGGCGAGGATGAGACACTGGCGCTTGAGGGCTGGCAGCTGCTGGACAGCCGAAAGAGCGGGGCGGCGAAACTGTGGTTTTTGCGGCGCAGCTAAGGGTCGAGAAATTCCCTGCGCAGGTCGACGCTCGATTGTCCGGTGCCGATATAATGCGCGCAGCTCGATAGCCAGTCCCCGGCGGCGCCGCGGCCCTTGTCCCGCAGGTCGGTCAGAAAGGACCAGCTGGTGTCATATTTCGTTTCCATGGACAGGTCGCGCAGGACCTGACCGCCGCGAAGCGCATGAATGTTCATCCGCCGATATTTGCGGCGGATCGGTTCTTTCAGCATGCCATCATCAATCAGGCGCTGGACGAAGGCGATGGCGCGCAGTTCACCGACCAGCGAGGCATTGAAGCTGATCTCGTTGAGCCGATCGGAGATTTCGCCTGCCCGTTTGGGAATGCCAAGCCGTGAGATCGGGTTGAGCAAGACCAAAAGCACGTCCGCCGGGGCCTTCGCATAGGTTAGCGGATAGAGGCTTGGATTGCCGAGATAACCGCCGTCCCAATAAGCGCTGCCATCAATTTCAACCGCCTTGAAGGTTTGCGGCAGGCAGGCCGATGCCAATACCGCATCGCGCCCGACATCGTGGTCTGAGAAGATTTTCGCGCGGCCGGATTCGACGTCTGTTGCGCAGATATACAGCTCGACCGGCGCGGCGCGCACCGCGTCGAAATCAATCGCCTCATCAAGCACATCGCGCAGCGGATTAAGATCAAACGGGTTGAGGTCGTAGGGGCTGGCCACGCTGGTCAGGGCCATGGCCGCCTGAAAGGGGCTGAAGGGTAGGCCGGGAAAGGGCCCGGATGGCGGCGCGAAGGCGGCAAATGGCGCGCTCTTGTCCGATACGGCCTGCCAGAATTTTTCCAGGCTTTCCTTGGCGCCATCAATGCCGTTTTCCGCAAGGCCCGCCGCGAAGGCGACCGCGTTCATCGCGCCCGCAGACGTCGCCGTGATCGCTTTGATATCCAGGCCGGGTTCTTCAAGCAGTCGGTCCAGCACGCCCCAGGTAAAGGCACCATGCGCGCCGCCGCCCTGCAAGGCCAGGCTGAGATTGTGACGTTTCGTCTTCGCCATGGCTTTGCCCTCCGGGCGGTTTGGCCGACTTTGCAACCGGTTTTTTACCAGAACTTCAATGCTTTATGATTAAAGCTGGCCGGATGGAATGGTGGTTTTCTCAATCTGGCACGAAAAGATGCAGGGCCGGTGAAATCTGCAGCGCCCCTGCGCGTGCATGGGTGACAGATCGCACCATTGCGACCTGTGATGAGATGGCGCTAATGAAAGCAGTAGGATAGACCCCGCGTATGCTTTTGTTTCCATTAAATCCGTTTGTGTTGGTACCGGGGCTGCTGCACCAGTTGCAGCAACCTGAAACGGGTGATGTGCCGGCGGCAGATCAGGCGCCGGCCACGGATGAGACTGAAACGCCGGCAGCCGAGGTTGAGGCGGCGGCGCCTGCCGCGCAACCAGACGCACCGCTGCCGGAGGCCAAGCCCGTTCCGGCCGATCAGATCCCGCCGGCTGAGGAAAAAGCTGATCCAATCGAGGCCTTGAGCGAAACAGCCGAAACGGCCACATCAGCTGTGTCGGAATTTGTCTCCTGGGTCGGCACTGGCCAGCGCGAAGCGCTGGTTGCGATCGTCCTGACAGTCGGCATTACCTGTTTCCTCGCCTTTCTGCGCTATAGCGCGCTGAAAGGCCTGGTGCGCCTGCCGGAGTCTGACGATTATTCTGTCGGCGCGCTGATCCGGCGGGTTGTCGCCCGCTTCCATACCTATTTCATGGTCGCCGTCGCGCTGGCAATCACGGATGCCTTGCTGCCGCTGCCAAGCGAGGTGTCTGGTTTTGTCCGGATCTTCTTCGTGCTGGCGGCCGTGCTGCAGGTTGCCGAATGGCTGCAACAGATTGCCATTGGCGGCATTCAACGCAACCTTCACCGCCAGACCGGCGATGTGACGGCTCTGGCTTCCGCCTTCAACGTGATCAAATGGTTCATCAATTTTGCCATCTGGACGGTCGCCCTCCTGTTGATCCTGGACAATGTCGGCGCCGACGTGACGGCGCTTCTTGCTGGTCTTGGTATTGGTGGTATCGCGATTGGTATTGCTGCGCAGGGCATCTTCCGCGATCTGTTCTCCTCCATCTCAATCGTTCTGGATAAGCCGTTCCAGATTGGTGACACCATTCGCTATGGTGAGACCTGGGGCGATATTGAGGATATCGGCCTGAAAACAACCCGCATCCGCGCCAAAAGCGGTGAGCAAATCATCATTTCCAATACCAACCTGTTGGAACATGAGATCCACAATATGCGGCGCATGAGCCGGCGCCGGATCGAAACGGGGTTTGGTGTCATCTATCAGACGGATCCCGATCTGGCTGATCGTATACCGACCATTGTTGCCGAGACGGTCAAGGGCGTCGAAGGGGTTGTGTTCGACCGGTGCGGCATGTCTGGCTTCGGGCCAAGCTCACTCGACTATTCGCTCGTCTTCTATTCGTTGAATCCGGACTTTAACCGCTCCATGGCGGCGCGCTCGCGGGTGCTGCTGGCGCTTCTGCGCGAGCTAAAGGCCAAAGGCATCGAGTTCGCGTATCCGACGCAAACGCTCTATATCGAAGGCATGGGCGCGACCCAGCCAAACCACTAATTCTATCGTTTTCGTCTGATCTTGCCGTTTACTCGACGGTCCAACCGCGTGGTGTCTTGCGCGCGTTCAGCGTGACACCCTGTCCATCGGTGTCCTCGAACACATTGCTACGTTCCGGGCGGCTACCAAACAGACCGATCAAAACAGCGACAGTGGCAATCGCCAGACCTGCCGCAGCGGTCGCGATGGCGATAATGCTTGCCATAACGAGAATGAACAGGGCGGCTGCGCCCTTGATCGCAAATGTGCTCAACCGGCGAAGCGCCGCATAAAGATTATGTGGAAAGCCCAAGGGGGCAGAGTGCGAAGCCGTCATGATTTACCTCTCGTTAGGTAAATGATGGGGTGCAAGTCCCGCGCCGTCAATGTGTGCCACCTCAAACTTCTGTTATCCGGCCGCGATTTCACCTCTTTCTGCCCGGATTCGGGCATACGCGGCCGTAATCGCAGCAGCCTTGTCATGCGCGGCGGTTTCAAACTCGCGCGGCGCCCCGTTCTGGATCACGCGGTCAGGGTGGTTGTCCGCCATCAGTTTGCGATAGGCTTGGCGGATCAGGCTGAACTCGTCATCATGTTTAACGCCGAGGACATGATAGGGGTCATCGCGATCAGGGCCCATATGGCTGGCCTTGATCCGGCGAAAGGTCGCTTCACTGAAGCCGAATGCCTCTGAGACATTGGCAAGATAAGTCAGCTCATCCGGTGTGACGACGCCGTCTGCAGTGGCGATCATAAACAGCCCGTCGAGCACCCCTTCCAGCAGGCAGGGGCGGGCTTTGTACTTGCGGCCAATCTGACGCGCGTAGGACTGATAACCGCGCACCGTCTGCTGGGCGAGATTGAAGACCCGGCGCACCGTTGCGGCATCTTCGGGTGCGGTCTGGAAGACGCGAGAGAAGACCATGATCTCATCGTCGGTCACCCGCCCGTCGGCTTTTGCCATCTTGGCCCCGAGGCCGACCACAGCGGCGGTAAACCCCATATCATTTGGATCCGGCGCGCA
>JBCCMX010000126.1:0-6277 GCA_039026135.1 Pseudomonadota bacterium
CGTCCACCATGCAACAGCGCGGCTCTCGGTCGATCTTAAGTGAATAAACGTGAATAGAGGACACTTAAAATCTTTTTAGGACAAGACTTTATCGGAATTCAATGAACAGCGGAGATTGGTGGTTCGGGGGAGACTTGAACTCCCGACCTCACGATTATGAGTCGTGCGCTCTAACCAGCTGAGCTACCGAACCTTGCCAAGCGCGCTGCATACACGGGCCGGCCAAGCCGTGCAATAGGTCATGCCAGCAGCTCTGCCACGTGATCTGCAATGGCCAGAGACGAGGTCAAACCCGGGCTCTCAATGCCGAGCAAATTGATCAGATGATCGCCGCTGCGCGCGATCCAGAAGTCGCCGGATGGCTCATCGGGGCCAACCAGTTTCGGGCGCACGCCAGCATAATCCGGCGCCAGTGCATCACGGCTGATCTGCGGCCAGTAACGCCGGGCCGACTGATAGAAATGCTCCGCGCGGGCCGGGTCGACCTGATAGTCGAAAGGCGGGCCGGCATCCTCAGCCAGCCATTCGGCGTCCGGGCCGAGCTTGCCACGCCCTGACAGATCAACCGTGAGATGAAGGCCGAGGCTGGCGGTCGTCGGCATCGGATAGATGAGACGCGAAAAGGGCGTCTTTCCCGTCAGGCTGAAATAACTGCCTTTGACATAGCGCGGTGTGGGCAGGGCTGCCTGGTGCGGGCCGGCAATGCGCGCAGCCAGCGTCACCGACTGATGGCCCGCCGCATTGATAACCGTTTTAGCATCAATGATCGACGGCGCAGCGCCACCCGTAACAAGCTCGACGCCGCCCGCCTTCACCTCGCCGCGTTCGACATGGGTCTCGAAGGCGATCATGCCGCCGCAATCTTCGAGTTCACCCTGCAGGGCGAGAAAATAGCCATGGCTGTCAAAAATGCCGGAAACCTCAGAATGGATTGCTGCGGTAATATCGGGTGAGAGGGCCGGTTCAATCTCGCGGGCTCTGTTGCCTGAGACCCTGGTCAGGCCCTCCACACCATTCGCCTCTGCCAGCGCGATGATGCGATCGAGCTGATCTTCCTCATCATTCAGCGCCACAACCAGTTTGCCACAGCGATTATAGGTCACCTTCCGGCTGTCGAGATATTCATAGAGCTGGCGGCGCCCGGCAACGCAGAGTTTCGCCTTCAGCGACCCGGTCGCATAGTACAGCCCGGCATGGATGACTTCTGAATTGCGCGACGATGTATGCACCGCAATCAGCGGCTCGGCCTCCAGAACAATGACGTCCCGGCCTTGCAGCGCCAGCGTACGCGCCACCGCCAGGCCGATCACACCGGCGCCAATCACGATCACGTCTGCTTGAAGTCGTTCCATAAGCCCTTTGACCCCGCGATTGTTAATTGGGCGAGAAGGAATTCTGCGCTATCTTGACGCAGATGAGGTCGATTCTCTGCCTTCTGCTCTGGCTGACACCTGTGGCGGCTGCTGATGAAGTCAACCGCCTGGCGGCGTTTGGCGATGGGCGGTATCTGGAAGCGGCCGCGCTGGCCCAATTCAGCGCTCACCCGGACGACCTCTCCTTTGCTGCGCGATGCCTCTTGGCTGATGCCATCAGCGCCCAGGATCATGCCCTGCCACAGACCACCGTGATTGAGGCTGAAGGGCTGGCGCGCCGCGCCGTGGCCATGGCGCCTGACCATGTGGAGGGGCGCCTGCAGCTGGCCATCGCCCTGTCCCTGCGCCTGCGGCCCCTTTCAGCGCGCGAGGCGATGCAAAAAGGATATGGCACGGTGGCCAAGGACCTTGCCGAGACGGTTTTGCAGGATGATCCGGACAATATTTACGCGCATGGCTTCATGTCGATCTGGCATATTGAAGTCGTCCGCCGCGGCGGGCGCATGGGCGCGGCCTTTATGGGCGCCTCAATCAAAAAGGCACGCCACCACTATGAGGCGGCAATCGCGGCCGAACCTGATGAGGCGTCGACCCATTGGCAATATGCCAAGGCGCTGACCGCCCTCAATGCCAAGAAATATCGCGACGAGATTGATCAGGCACTCGCCGCAGCCCTGGCGGCGCAGACCGATAGCGCGCTTGAACACGTTATGCAGACCCGCGCGGAAACACTCTATGCGGCGCTGCAGACCCTGCCGCGCAAACAGGTCGAAAAACTCGCTGCAGAAATGCTATAGCGGACTAGGCCGCCGCGACGGCTTCACGCGCATTCGCCTCGTCCAGAAACTTTTCAGCCTCAAGCGCCGCCATACAGCCCATGCCGGCCGCCGTAACGGCCTGGCGATACGTCTCATCGGTGACATCGCCGGCAGCAAACACGCCAGGAATGTTTGTGGCCGTCGAGTCGGGCGCGGTGATCAGATAGCCATTGTCATGCATGTCGAGCTTGCCGACAAACAGTTCGGTTGACGGGGCATGGCCAATTGCAATGAAAACGCCATGAACGGGCACGTCTTCACTCTCGCCAGTCTCCACATTTTTCAGCCGCGCGCCGGTTACGCCCAGCGGCTCTGTGTCGCCGAGAACCTCTTCAAGCACCGTGTTCCATTTCACGTCGACCTTAGGATGGTTGAGCAGGCGATGCTGGAGAATTTTCTCTGCGCGCAAACCGTCGCGGCGATGAACCAGTGTGACCTTGGACGCAAAATTGGTCAGAAATAGCGCTTCCTCAACCGCGGTATTGCCGCCGCCAACCACGATCACCTCTTTCTCGCGATAGAAAAACCCATCACAAGTCGCACAGGCCGAAACGCCAAATCCCTGAAACTTCTCCTCGCTCGCCAGGCCCAGCCATTTTGCCTGCGCCCCGGTCGAGATGACAATGCTGTCGCCGGTATAGACCGTCCCGCTTTCGCCGACAGCGCGGAAAGGCCGGCTGTCAAAATCGACCGAAGCGATGTGATCCTCTGCCATTTGCGCGCCCATTTTCAGGGCGTGTTCCTGCATTTTGACCATCAGTTCAGGGCCCTGAATCTCCGCAAAGCCCGGATAATTCTCAACATCTGTTGTGATGGTCAGCTGCCCGCCAGGCTGCAGTCCGGCGACAACCAGGGTGTCGCGCATGGCGCGCGCGGCATAAACAGCCGCTGTCCAGCCTGCTGGACCGGAACCAATAATCAGCACTTCCGCGTGGCGGGTCTGTGTCTGTGTGTCTGCCATATCAGCCTCTAAAAACAATCAGACCCGTTTATGGGGATTCGCGCGCAAGGAATAAAGGGGCGCGCGCACTCACAGGGGTGTGAAGCAGGGCTAATACCTAGCATCGGCACAAGGCAGCTCGCGGGTTCGCCGCAGCGACAAGCAACCTAGGTCGATTTGGAGGTTCCGGTGTTGAGCGCCTGCCAGACAAACTGCAAGTTCTTGAATATGCCGGAGGTTTCCTTGATGTGCTTTGATGGCGGGGTCGCCATCGGCCAGTCGATCACCGCCTCCCGGAAAGCCGGGCGCGCAAAAGCCTGTTTGACATATTCGCTAACATTGGGACCTTTGTTGTCCGCCTCCCACAAATGCGACAGGCCCAGCCACTTGAGACGGAAGAGGCTGATCGTCCACATAATGTCCGCCATTGTATAGTCGGTGCCCAGAGCCCATTGGCCATCATGCGAGACAAGCTGGCTCTCAAGCGCGGCGACATGCGCGGCCATGCGCTCATGGGCATCAATCATTGTCTCGGGATTATAGACGAACTCACCTGCTGTGGCCTCTTTGACGATTTTCGCGTCATAGGCGGCGACCAGTTCAGGATCGTCTGAAACGGATGCTTTGAGCCTTTCGAGGTGTTTGATCTTGCGCTTGTGTACGCCTTCGATGCGGTTGGCGATCACTTCCGGGCGGGTATCACCTTTTGGGTTCGCGCCATAAAGCACGGCAACATGGGGGGCTTCGTCAATCAGCGAAATCTGCGCATTCACCGCATCCGCGATGGCATCGGGGATCAGCTTTGTCACAGTACTCGCTTCGCGATCAAGATAGGCGCAGATATTTGCCGAATCGACAATGACACGCTGGGCGGCATGATCGATCAGCGTGGGCACAACAGCCGGGTCAAACCCTTCACTTTCCATCGATGACTGGCCGGTATAGCCGCTGACCAGCGCTGCGCCTTCAGCGCCGCGCAGACGCATTTTAACATAGTTAGGCAGATAGCTGTCAGAGCAGACTTTATCGTCAACGCGCAGGCTCATCATGTGAGAGATGAACGGAATGCCCTTCTCCAGCAGGACGGTGCGCACCTTGTGTGAACAGACCGAGAAAGAGGCATGATAGACTTCAAAACGCGGTGTCTCACCGTCTTTGGCGCCGACGATCTGCGCCTGCGCTGAAGCTGGCAGCTCGCTATTGGCCCGCTCAACCAAGGCTGAAAATTCGCTTTGCGTCATAATTTATCCTCCCTTTTGTATAGTGAGTTTAGCAGGGAAATTGCCCTATGAGCAAGTTTCATTCTGGATCGTACTTACATTCTTGTTGACGCAATACATGGTGTCTAAGCGCTCTCGACGCCGATGGCCCAGGCCCAATGTCCATCGCTGCCCTGCCAGGCAGCATAGGCCACGGGGCCAGCGAGGCCGGCACTGTCCATCAGCTGGCGTGTCCAGTCTTCGCCAGCCACCATGCGGGCGGCATGAATACCCCATAGAAGCTGCGCCTGGCGCAGCCGCAGGTCGACCTCTGACCCGTAAAGAATGGGCTGGCGCCCGCGCATGCGCGAGAACTGCGCCAGACGCGGAATATCACCTGTACGCAAGGCAAGCGGCGCCTGATTGCGGGCCGCCAGGTCGGCGGCCGCACGCGCAACCGTGTCGACATCATCGCGGGCCGAACCGCCGCCATCAAACTGGCCCATGGCCTGGCGGTAATCTTCAGCGCCTTCAACGGCGCGGATAATCCGGTTCATGATGGCAACCGCCGTTGCTGGATGACGGCCAATCGCGGTCTCGGCTGACAGCATCACCGCGTCGGCGCCCTGATAGATAGCGGTGGCCACATCACCTGCTTCGGCGCGCGTCGGCGCGGCATTCTCCACCATGCTTTCCAGCATCTGCGTTGCGACAATGACCGGCACCGCCGCCTCTCGGCACACCCGGACAATGCGGCGCTGAATGATCGGCACCTCTTCTGGCGGAAACTCGACTCCGAGATCACCGCGGGCGATCATGATCGCATCGGTGGCCGCAACAATGGCTTCCAGATTTGTGATCGCCGCCGGCTTCTCGATTTTGGCAACTAGCATCGCGCGGCTACCAACGAGCCGGCGCGCCTCTTCAATATCCTCTACCGTTTGCACAAAACTGAGCGCGATAATGTCGGCGCCCATTTCGAGCGCGAAAGCCAGGTCACTGCGGTCCTTTGTCGACAAGGCAGGTACCGGCAGCGCCTTGCCGCGCACGGTAAAACCTTTTCGATCCTTCAGCTTGCCGGGCAGCTCGGCGCGCACACGCGGACGCTCGCCCGACTTGATGACGGTAAAGATTAGAAGCCCATCATCGGCAAGGATCGTATCACCGACTTCAAGCACAGCGAGGATTTCTGCACGCGGGACAGGAATAACGCCGTCCTCATCGCTTTCTTCGGCAACGACCAGATCATGTTCGCTCTGAAAACCGAGCTTCAGCGCGCCGCCCGGAAACTTGCCAACCCGGATCTTCGGGCCCTGCATATCGGCGAGTACGGCGATTGGACGCCCCAGCAACTGCTCGACGCCGCGGATCGCCTCACAGGTCTGTTTGTGTTTGGCCTGTTCGCCGTGACTGAAATTCAGGCGGAAGACATCAACGCCCGCCTCGGCGAGCAGGCGGATTGTTCCCGGCGCCGAACTGCCTGGCCCCAGGGTGGCGACAATCTTGGCGCTGCGCCCGCGTAGGCTAACCGGGCGGGCCATTTAAAGCCCCTTATGGAGTTGAGATGCGGCCCTGGCCTTGGCTTCGATGCCAGCCCAATCACCCGCCGCCATATCAGCTGTCGAGGCGATCCACGATCCACCGGCAGCGATGACATTCGGCAAAGAGAGATAGGCGCCGGCATTGTCGGGCTTCACACCGCCTGTCGGCATAAAATCGATATGCGGCAGCGGCCCGGCCAGTGATTTCAGAAAGGGCGCTCCGCCGGCCGCCTCGGCAGGGAAGAATTTCAGGACGCCATAGCCTTGTTCAAAACGGGTCATGGCCTCGCTGGCGGTGCTCACGCCTGGCAGGATAACCCCATCAAGCTGGCCTAGCGCCTCCAGCAATTCCGGCCCGGCGCCAGGCGTGACCAGAAAATCTGCGCCCGCTTTCACTGCAGCATCA
>JBCCMX010000127.1:0-6258 GCA_039026135.1 Pseudomonadota bacterium
CCGTGCCGGGCGCCGGCTCAATGCGCAGGAGATGAACGCCCTGCTGCGCCAGATGGAGGCCACGCCCCATTCGGGCCAATGCAATCATGGCCGCCCCACATATGTGGAGCTGAAACTCGCCGATATTGAACGCTTGTTTGGACGGCGTTAGGGGCGCTTTGGAGACGGAATGGACACCTCAATGCCCAGTGTACACGAGAAACCGATCCAAGCTGGAGCGGCTTCGATGGGGCGAGTTTAGGACGCTCACAGAAGTTGCTGACAGGCGGTTTTTCGCCCTTAAAAGCCGCTTACTACGGGGTGTATCAATGGCGCGATCCGCTTCAAGGGAAGACGCTCATCATCCCAGTGATGCGGATGATCCTGTTCGAAGCATTGCCTTCGCTGGGCTCCCTAGTCCCGTGAAGTCAATCAACCATCCAATCGCGTAATCCAGGGAACGATAACCGACTTGGTTTGCCAACCAGACGGACTTCAGTATCATCAATTTTTTGATGTTGGACTACGCCGATGGCAAGGATGATCCCCGCCAGCATTCCTTCGAAGGCTACGCGAGGGGAAAAGCGTCTCTTTGAGCTTTTGGAAAAGTTACCGGACGACTGCGTTTGCTATTATGAGGCAAAGCTCGAGGCGCGGCGCCCGGACTTTGTGGTTATCAGTCCGCAATTCGGTGTGCTGATTATCGAAGAAAAAGGCTGGTACCTAAATCACATCGCCAGCGCGGACTCTCACACGGTAACACTGGATCGGTCTGGCAAGCTGGTAGCCGTCAAGCATCCGCTATCTCAAGCCCGTGACTATATGTTCGAGGCTATGGACCAATGCAGGAAGGCCGACCGCACTGGTCAACTGACGCATGCCAGCGGGGCGCACCAAGGGCGATTCATCTTCCCATTTGGCCACGTTGCTGTTCTATCGAACATTTGCCAGACGCATATGGATCGCTCTGACTGGGCAAGCGAGGAGGTATTTCCGCCAATGCAGATAGTCTTTCGAGATGGTCTGGAGGCGTTAGAGACACTCCCCGCCGACGCGTTGATCGAGGCCATGCGCACTTGGTTCAACCCGGCTTGGCGGTTCCAGCCGCTTTCGCTTGATCAGATCGATTTGCTGCGCGCTGCCATTCATCCAGAAATCCGGCTTGCCCGGTTTGACCGAGAGCTGGCCGTACTTGACCTGGAGCAGGAGCAACTTGCGCGAGACATCGGCTCCGGTCACCGGATCGTGTATGGGATTGCCGGGTCTGGTAAGACGGTGCTGATGATTGCGCGCGCAAAGCTCTACAATACGAGGCCGAACCACCGAACTCTCCTACTATGCTACAATAGAGAACTGGCTTTTTACCTCGCCCATCAACTTGCCGATTACGGCGAACGCGTGACGGTAAGACACTTTCATGCGTGGGCAAGCGACCTTGGCGTGTACGAAGGACATAAGGGCGATTTTCCGGACGACGAAGCACTTGGCTCAATAGTGCTCAATCGATTGGGACATCAGCTATACGACGTAGATGTGTATGATGCCGTACTTATCGACGAAGCACAGAATTTTGAGGAAAGCTGGTTTCGCTGCGCCGTTAAAGCGCTCCGAAACCCAGAAGATGGTGATCTCCTGATCGTTGGTGACGGTGCGCAGAACGTGTACAAGAGGCGTGACTTTACTTGGAAGTCTGTTGACATCAAGGCGAAAGGGCGCGTCCTCAATGTCCAAAAGTACGGTCTTAAAACCAACTATCGGAATACTTTTGAAATCCTGAAAGTTGCCGCAGAGTTTGCGAACGCGCTTCAGCCGTCCAATGAGATCGGCGACGAAGACAAAGCGCTTCAATACTATTTTGTCGATCCGGCAAACGCAAAGCGTTCCGGTGCGGCACCAAAATACTGGCTTGCAGCGTCCCGCAAGCAGGAAACTGACGGAATTCTCCGAAGCGTTAAGGGCTGGCTCGAGCAGGGCGTTGCTTCAGCGAATGGAGAGCTGCGTGCCATTGCGCCCGATGAAATCGCCATCCTGTTCCCGCGCATGTTATCGAAAGACTACGAGCATATGACAAAGCTGCTCAACGGCCTTGGCGAGCTTGGCAATTTCCGCTTTGTCAGCTCCGCGAAGCGGTATCAACCGCCCGAGAGCCCGAATCCAAATGACCCGCCAATCACAGTAAGCACCTTGCACTCCGCGCAAGGGCTGCAATGGCGGGCGGTGATCATCATGTGGGCCAACCTGCTTGGAAGCCATCAGAGTACTGTCGATCAGGACCGGGCCCTCCTGTATGTTGGCATGACCCGCGCGGAGGATTTCCTGTTCATATCCAGTAGCGCCGAGACTGCCATCACTCGGCAAATAGAGGACGTAATGACTGGCGCAAACGCGACCTAGCATCTGCCCAGCCACGCTCCGTTCTCGGTACCTGTTCAGCCCAAGACAAGCGTTTCGACATCGATTTTCCCGTTGTCAGCAGTAGGCTTTATATGCAGGGGAGATCGGATTCGAACTTTGGGTACCCGACACGACGAGTTCAGTCTCAAATGCTGTCATTCGGCTACGGTATGGAGACGGCTACTTTCGACGATTAGCTGTCTAACAGCGTGCATCCATTTCGGGCGCCTTCAGCCACTCGCGGGTGTCAGATCGCGTGACGTCCCGCTGCCGCGCCAGTTCGGACACAAGGGACGCAATCGCCGCCCGGCGTCGCTGCCTCAGCGCAGCGCGGCGCAGAAGCGCTGAATGCGCACCATGGCTTCCTGCAGGGCCTCGGTTGAGGTCGCGTAAGAGATCCGAAAAGCCGGCGAGAGGCCGAACGCTTCACCCATGACCACGGCGACTTTTTCAGTCTCGAGCAGTTCGCCGGCAAAGTCGCTATCGGTTTCGATCACCTTGCCTGACGGCGCTGTTTTGCCAATCACGCCGGCGCAGGACGGATAGACATAGAAGGCCCCCTCCGGTGTGCCACATGTCAGGCCCTCGGCCTTGTTCAGCTCCGCAACAACCAGATCGCGGCGCTGCTTGAACATCGCGTTGCGTTCAGCCAGAAAATCGTGGCTCGAGTTCAGCGCGGCGATGGCGGCCCATTGTGAAATCGATGTCGGGTTTGACGTGGTCTGGCTGATAACCTTGCGCATCGTCTTGATCAGCGCTTCTGGCCCGGCAGCATAACCGATGCGCCAGCCCGTCATCGCATAGGCTTTCGATACGCCATTCATGGTCAGCGTACGGTCGTAAAGGCCAGGCTCCACCTGCGCGATGGTGGCATATTCGAACCCGTCATAGACAAGATGCTCGTACATGTCGTCGGTCAGTACCCAGACCTGCGGGTGGCGCAGCAACACGTCGGCAAGCGAGCGCAATTCTGCCCGGCTATAGGCCGCGCCGGTCGGGTTGGACGGTGAGTTCAGGACCAGCCATTTTGTTTTCGGGGTTATGGCGGCCTCCAGCGCGTCGGCGCTGAGTTTGTAATTCGTGTTCGGACCGCACGGCACAGAGACCGGTGTGCCGCCGCACAGTTTGGCAATGGCCGGATAGCTGACCCAGTAGGGCGCCGGGATGATCACCTCGTCTCCCGGGTTCAGCGTCGAGACAAAGGCATTGTAGATGACAGGCTTGCCGCCCGGTGCGACATGCACCTGCGCGGGCGTATAGGTCAGCTCATTGTCGCGCAGGAACTTGGCGCAAATAGCTTCTTTCAGCTCTGGCAGGCCGTCGGCGGGGGTATATTTCGTCTTGCCCGCATGGATCGCTTCGATGGCGGCCGCCTTGATATGGTCGGGAGTGTCAAAGTCTGGCTCGCCGGCGCCGAGGCCGATCACATCTTCGCCGGCGCGGCGCAGTTCGGCGGCTTTGGTTGTGACGGCAATGGTTGCTGACGGCTCAACGCGGTTGACCGCATCACTTAAGATAAGATTGGCAGCCATGGCGCCCTCCATTTTTGGAATTTCAGCGCACGATTAAACCTGCTTTTGTGCCCGTGCAAGCTGCAGATTCGCGCGAGATCGATGAAATTTCACCGATCTTGTTAGCGCGATTTTCACGCTGTTTGTCGAGAATGGGCGATGGGGCATAGTATGAAGGTGTCAGAGATGGCGTCGAAAGAAGAGCTTATCGGCCAGGCAACAGACCTTTGGGATCTGTTTGTCGTTGAAGTGAAGGCCTTGGGCGACGACTTGTATTATTGGGTCACGCACCTCAGCGATGAGGAGCGCACGATCGGGATATGTATCTTTATCGTGGTTCTGATGTTCATGATCTTCTCTCGGCGTGTGAAGAAAAACACCGATCCGGGCACCAGCCGCAGTTTTACAGGTGCATTCTTCCTTGTTGTGATTTTCGCCTTTGGCGCGGGGTGGAGCATGGATCACTCCGCCGGCAGCCTGTCACACCTGTTCAAGCGCTAGGATTATTTCCCATTGGGTCTTAAATGAGGGCGATGTCTGACTCGCTCTCATCTTCAGGTCATCCGCGCGGTGTGGATGTCGTCAAGGACAACCTGACGCGCCTGCCGGCCAAGCCGGGCGTCTATCGCATGTTCGGTCAGTCGGATGAGGTGCTGTATGTCGGCAAGGCCAAAAGCCTGAAAGCGCGTGTGGCGTCCTATGCGCGGCTTGGCGGGCATACACAGCGCATCGCGGCGATGATTTCGCTGACGGCGCGTATGGAATTTGTCGTCACCGAAAGCGAGACCGAAGCGCTGCTGCTTGAGGCCAGCCTGATCAAGTCATTAAAGCCGCGCTTCAATATTCTTCTGCGCGATGACAAATCCTTTCCCTATATTCTGATCCGGCGCGATCATGAGGCCCCGCAAATTGTGAAATATCGCGGGTCCAAACAGGATCGCGGCGACTATTTCGGGCCATTTGCCAGCGCCAATGCAGTGGGGCGCACGCTGGACACGCTGCAGAAGGCCTTCCTGCTGCGCACCTGCGAGGACAGCGTTTATGCAACCCGCCAGCGCCCTTGCATGCTGCATCAGATCAAGCGCTGCGCAGCGCCCTGTGTCGGGCTGATCGCGCCAGATGCCTATCAGAAGCTGGCCGATCAGGCGGCTGATTTTCTGCGCGGTAAAGCGGTCGACCTGCATGGCCGGCTGGCCGAAGAGATGGAGGCGGCATCAGCAGATCTCGACTTTGAGCGGGCTGCGGCCTTGCGCGACCGTATTCGCGCCATCGCCGCAGTGCGCGCCCAGCAGGACATCAACCCCGACGGCATCGAAGAGGCAGATATCTTCGCCATTGCCATGGAAGGCGGCCAGTCGGCCATCCAGGTCTTTTTCATTCGCGCTGGCCAGAACTGGGGCGCGAGCATTCATTTCCCGCGCCATGAGAAAGGCGAAGATCAAGCCGAGATCCTGTCAGCCTTTCTGGTGCAGTTCTATGACAAGCGTCCGCCGCCGCGTGTTGTCATGACCAATACCGCGCCGCTGCAGCATGCGCTGATTGCCGAGGCGCTGAGCCTGAAGGCCGATCGCAAGGTTGAGATTCACACCCCGCAGCGCGGCGACAAGCGTGCGCTTGTCGAGCAGGCGAGCCGCAACGCAGCTGAGGCGCTGTCGCGGAAACTGTCCGAGACGGCAAGTCAGGCGCGCTTGCTGAAAGAGGTGGCCAAGACGTTTGATCTTGATGAGCCGCCGGCGCGGATTGAGGTCTATGACAATTCGCATATTCAGGGCGCGAACATGGTTGGCGGCATGATTGTCGCCGGTCCGGAAGGGTTCGACAAAAGCCAATACCGAAAATTCAATATCAAGGACTCCACCATCGCGCCGGGCGACGATTACGGCATGATGCGAGAGGTCATGCGGCGACGGTTCTCGCGGGCGATCAGGGAACGCGAAGATGGCGGGTCTCAGACCTGGCCTGATCTTGTTTTGATTGATGGCGGTCTTGGGCAGCTCAATGCCGTGATGGAAACGCTGGAAGATCTCGGCCTCGGTGCCAGCGACGTGAACCTGGTATCGATTGCCAAGGGCGTAGAACGCAATGCCGGGCGTGAGCAGTTCTTTCGGCCGCGCCAGCCGCCTTTTCGCCTGCCTGAAACCGCGCCGGTGCTCTATTATTTACAAAGGCTGCG
This sequence comes from Pseudomonadota bacterium, assembly GCA_039026135.1. Taxonomy (GTDB): domain Bacteria; phylum Pseudomonadota; class Alphaproteobacteria; order Caulobacterales; family Hyphomonadaceae; genus Henriciella. Next base: position 6,058 of record JBCCMX010000127.1, read on the forward strand.
CGATGAAGCCCACCGCTATGCCATCGGTGCTCACCGCGCCAAACGGACAAGCGATATCAAGAAAAGCCCGCTGGATGAGATTGAAGGCATCGGCCCGGCGCGGAAAAAAGCGCTGCTACAGTATTTCGGATCGGCGCGCGGCGTCGCCCGGGCCAAGCTGGCCGATCTGCAGGAAGTGGACGGCGTAAACGCGGCACTGGC
>JBCCMX010000128.1:0-6092 GCA_039026135.1 Pseudomonadota bacterium
CCGGCTTCCTGCAGGGCAAGCGCGCAGTTCAGGGCCGTTTGCCCGCCCATGGTCGGCAACAGGGCGTCCGGCTTTTCAAGCGCGATGATCTTTTCCACAAAATCGACTGTGATCGGTTCGATATAGGTGGCATCGGCCATGCCGGGATCGGTCATGATCGTGGCCGGATTGGAATTGACCAGAATGACCCGATAGCCCTCATCCTTGAGCGCCTTGATCGCCTGTACGCCGGAATAATCAAACTCGCACGCCTGCCCGATAATGATGGGTCCGGCACCGATAACGAGGATGGATTGAATATCGGTACGCTTGGGCATCTTATCTCCTCGCCATCTGGCGGTTTAGGCAAACGGACGCCCTATACCGGGGAGTCGAGGGTGACTGCAAGAAGATTTGAGGGGCATAAGACAGTTTTCTCAGCTGGCTTTGCGATCTGCCTTACGGATGACACCGCACATCGTCTCGGCTATGGTTAACAAAAGTGGAGGAGGGACATTTTGCGAATTCTGTCATTGCTCTGCGCCAGCCTGCTGATCGCACCGCTCAGCGCCCAGGCGACACCCGGTGATTTCACCTTTATGTGTGTCGATCAGTTTCAACTTTACCAGGCCTCTGAGGCCTCCTGTCACCGCGTAAATTATTCCGATGCCGGTGACCTGGCGGACTTTTGTGAGGATGAATACGGGTATGGCGGCAATGTGCACGCCACCTATTCAGAGGCAGCGAGCTACAGCTCCTTTTCGTCGCGCGGGGATTATGCTGGTTATGGTCCGGACGCCTGCGTCGATCATTGCCTTGATCTGTCCTATGACACCGATCACATCCATTGCCGCACGCGCGGACGCCCGTTCGACGAGCGGTAGCGTATCAGTTTGACGCGGCGGCGTGATCACCGCGCCACCAGTTTTTCAATGAGAGCTGCCGCGCCGGCGCGTGGCCTGCAAGCACCAGAAGACCGGCCAGAATGCCAAGGTTCTTGATGAAGTTCTGTGTCTCATGCCCGGCCTCATCGCCTGTCATGGTCCAGAAATCATGCAGCATGAAATTGACCAAAAGCACATAGAGCACAAAGCCATAGGCAACCAGCCTGACATGGCGGCCGGTTATCAGCGCCAAGCCGCCGACAATATTCGTTGCCGCCGCAAACCACATCAATGGCGCGGCCAGGGGAACACCGTGGCTGTCCATATAGGCCAGCGTTTCTGTAGGCGCGGCGACTTTCATCAGGCCCGGCACGAAAAAGTACAGCCCAAGCAGAAAGCGCCCGACTATCACGCTCATTGAAGAGATCATGGCTCGTCTCGCTGTGTTGTTGTGATCTGATGCGTCAGGCGGTCTGGGTTGGCCGGAAAATATACATAGCCACGGCCAGACAGCAGGCGATATCAAAACCTATCAAGCCGAAATTCATCCAGTCGGGATGCGTGGAGGTCGCCAGGCGGGACACCACGAAGAACGGTCCACCAATCAGCGGGATCAGCAGGCTCGGCCACTTGACCCAGCCCGGGCCACCCGGTCGCAGCCAGGTCAGTGCCATCGCAAAGATGATCAGGCCGGGGAAAAACAACTCGCGGGTGGAGGTTTCGAAGCCAAGCAGGATTGCGGGCAAAAGGTGGAAAGCGACATTTCCCAGCAACAGGATGAAGATGATCGTTTTCAGGTTCATGGCGCTCTGCTTCCTTTTTTATTGTTTTTCCAGATCGGATAGACCGGTTTCGACGCGATTGGCAACGAATGTCGCGGCCACCTCGGTGCTATAGCTCGGCTGGGTCACGTCGCTGACTTTGTTAAAGCGGGCCGACACCGCGTCCTTTGTCAGCGTGAGCAGCGTCCAGCCATTGCCGTTTGGGTCGAACCAGGTGACCTCCTCGTTCGCGTCGGTGAATTGCTCGCCCAGATCGTCGACATCCCTGACATAAGTGCCAAGACCCGGCGAGGTGACAGAGGTACAGCCAAACTCGACCCCGCGCCGTTCACCATCTTTGTCGAACAGCTGATTGGCCCAGGCGGTATGGGTGTCGCCCGTCAGGGTCACGAGCGTCGCACTGGCCGCTTTTGCACCCGCATAGAGCCGGTCGCGCGCGGCGGGAAATCCGTCCCAGGCATCGAGGTTCCAGGGCAGACCAAGCTGGCTGAACGGGATCAGCTGCTGGATATAACCGACATCCTGGGCATCAATCTGGTTCTGGCTGAGCGTACGCGAAAAATTAGGTGCGCGCACCTTGGCCATGATGACCTGATTGGCAAGCACCTGCCATGCCTTGCCGGATGTGACGCTGTCGGCGAGCTCTGCGGCCAGCCAGTCTTCCTGCACCTGGCCGAGCATGGTGCGGGTCTCGTCATTTACACGGGTCATGGTTGAAACGGCTGCCATGGGAACTTGTGCCGGTTCAAGACCGGCGAGCTCTTTAAACCAGCTGATCTCATCAGAGCGCCCGGTCAGGCGGGACTCAAGGCACATGACGCTGGCCACATCGCCAAAGTCAAACCGGCGGTAAATGCTTTCGCGGGCCATGCCCGGCACCGGATCGCGGACCGGCATCCATTCAAGATAGGCCTGGACCGCGGCCTGTTTGCGGTCGCTCCAATTGCCTTCATTCTCTTCCGGATTGTGGTTCTCGGCGCCATTGCGATAGCTGTCATTGGTGCTCTCGTGATCGTCCCATGTACACAGCCAGGGCGCGGCGGCGTGCGCGGCCTGCAGATCCGAATCTGTTTTATACTGCGCGTGACGTGTGCGATAATCGTCAAGCGTGACGGTCTCCAATGGCGGCTCGTGGTTGCGTTCAATCTGCTGGCCGACATCGCCGCCATACCCATCAAGGCCGTATTCGTAGATGTAGTCGCCAAGGTGAATAACCGCGTCGAGCGCGCGGTCCTGGCTGATCTCGCGATAGACGTGGAACTGCCCGAAAGGGTAATTGGCGCAGGAGATAACGGCAAACCGGACCGGCGCGTCGCCGCTGGCTGCTGTTGTCTTTGTGCGCCCGACGGGTGATGCGACCTCGCCGCCAGCGGTTTTGGCGACAAACTGGAAGTAGTATTCTGTATCGGCTGACAGGCCTTTAGCATCGATCTTTACCGTGAAGTCGGCGCCCGGTTTGGCGAGCGCGAGCCCCGAGGCAATGAGGGTTTCCAGTCCGGCCTCAGCATAGATGCGATAGGTGACCGGAATGTCTGTTTGCGGGCTGTCTGGGCCGGGCGTTACCCGCGTCCAGACAATCACCGCGCTGGGCAGGGGATCACCAGAGGCGACACCGTGCTCGAAAGACACCTCGCCTTCATAGGCTGGTCTGTCATCACGCGTCACGATGGCTGGTTTGTCGCCTGTGGGGGCTTGGTTGCATGCTGCCAGCCCTAGAAGACTGCCGCCTGCGCCTAAAAGGCCGCGCCGGGTAAGATCTGCCATGGTGAACTCCTGTCTTCGGCTAACGTCGCTGAGCGTACAGCATGACGGTCTGTACCAAGATGGTCTATAAGGTGTCGATGACAGTTTTATCGACAAGGGCCAGCGATGCCGATACCGGCACCCGGCTTGACCGCTTTTTGAGCGAACAGTTTGACAGTCTCTCGCGCTCACGGGCGAAATCCCTGGTCAAGGATGGCGCGGTAACCTGCGCCGGACTTGTCGTCGATGATCCGCGCGCTGCGGTTCGCAGCGGTCTGGAATATGCCGTTCAGATGCCCGCGCCGGTGCCGGCTGTACCTGAACCTGAGGACATTCCGCTCGACATATTGTTTGAGGACGATGATCTGATCCTCGTGAACAAGCCGGCCGGCATGGCGGTTCATCCCGCACCCGGCAATTGGCAAGGCACGCTGGTCAACGCCTTGCTGCATCATTGCCGGGGCAATCTGCCGGGCATTGGCGGGGTTGAGCGTCCCGGCATTGTTCACCGGATCGACAAGGAGACGACCGGCGTGCTGGTCGCGGCGAAAACCGAGGCGGCCCATAAGGGGCTGAGTGAGCTGTTTGCCACCCACGATATTGATCGCACCTATCTTGCTCTGACGCGCGGCGCACCGCGTCCGCTGGCTGGCAGTGTCGATGCGGCGATTGCCCGCTCAAACCATGACCGGAAGAAAATGGCCGTTGTAGAGGCGGATGAAGCGCGCGGCGGGCGCCGCGCTGTGACCCATTACAAGGCGCTGGCAACCTATGGCCAGCTTTCCAAAGCTGAAATCCGCCCGGCCGCGGCCTTGGTTGAGTGCCGCCTTGAAACAGGGCGTACCCATCAGATCCGCGTGCACATGGCGCATCTCGGCACGCCTCTGATCGGTGACCCTGTCTATGGCCATCATCGCGGCATCAAGGCCTGGGGCAGTGGCGCGGCTTTTGATCATGCGACGCAAACCGCGCGTAAACTCACCCGCCAGGCCCTGCATGCGGCGAGTTTAGGCTTTGCACATCCTGTCACAGATGCGTCGATCCATGTTGAAACGCCGCTGCCCGCGGATATGGCGGCGATCGTGGCCGCGCTGGAGGCGCTTTAGGCGCTTGGCCCCAAAATAACTGGGTTTTAACGTGCCTGCACTTGATCGGCGTAAGGCTTGCAGCAAACTTTTGGCGCTAAAGAGGCAGGTATGGAAAACGACATCGAACAGGTTGAGACGGTTCCGGACGGCGCTGTGCCCATGAAACCGGTCCAGGGGCCAGACGGCCAATACTACCTTGTGCCCGATACAAATGCGGCGCCCGACGGCGATGCACCGGCCGAAGCGGCCAGCGCGGACCTGTTCGGCTGGGCCGATCCGATCATTGCCGACCCGATCGGCTGGGCCGAGGCCAATCTTCTGAACTTTGATATTCTTCTGCCCATTGCCTGGCAGTTTGGCGCGATTTTTGGCGTCTTGATGATTGGTGCCATGTTTGCGCCCCAGTCGCGCCAATGGGTGATCGCCGGTGTGCAGCAAATGCCCGAACGCCTGCGCGCCTTCATGTTCGAAACCGTGCCTCAACTTGTTCGCCCGGCCCTTTGGGCGATCGGCCTTTATGCCGCGCAAGCCGCACTGGCCGGGGCAGGTCTGGACAGCACACTGGTGCGGATTGCCTCGTCGCTCGCCGTGGCCTGGCTGCTTATCCGTCTGGTGACGACATTCCTGCCAGAGGGTCTGCGTAAGCCCGCTGGCTGGCTGATCTGGATCTTTGCGGCCTTCTACGCCTTTGGTGTTCTTGAAGAGGTGATGGCCTGGCTCTCCAGCATCGGGCCAAGCTTTGCCGGGCGTGTGATCAGCCCTGTTTTCATCGCCCAGGCTGTCCTCACTGCCGCCCTGTTCCTGTTCGCGGCGCATTGGTTGTCAGGCAAGTTGAAGACGCGCGTCGATACGCTGCCGAAAGTGGAGCCGAGCCTACGTATCCTGATGGGCAATGCGCTTCAGGTCGGCCTGTTCTTTGCCGCGGTGCTTTTGACCATGGCGGGGCTGGGAATTTCGCTTTCAGGTCTGGCCGTGCTGGGCGGGGCGATCGGCGTTGGTCTTGGCTTTGGCATGCAGCAGATCGTCGCCAACTTTGTTTCAGGCGTCATCCTTCTGACCGATCGCAGCATCAAGCCCGACGATGTGATCGAGGTGGATGAGACCTATGGTGTCGTAAAGTCGCTTGGTCTGCGTTACGCCTCTGTGATTACGCGCGACGGCAAGGAACATCTGATCCCGAACGAACAGTTGATCACCGACCGCGTCGTCAATTGGAGCTATTCCAACAAGAAAGTGCGCATCAAGCGGCGCCTGCGGGTCGAGTATGAGACTGATTTGCGCACCGCCTGCGAGCTCGTTGTTAAAGGGGTGTCAGGGGTTAACCGGGTTCTGTCCGATCCGGCGCCGAAATGCCTGGTCATGGAATTTGGCGATGAAGCGGTGGAGATCGAGGCGCGTTTCTGGATTGAGGACCCGCAAAACGGCATCAATAATGTCGGCTCAGAGGCGATGCTATCAGTCTGGGATGAGTTCCAGCGAGCCGGGATCGACATCCCGATGCGCCACGAGGATGTCCTCATCACGCCGGGCTCTGTGCTCAAGGTTGAAATGGTCGATAACAAGGTGAAGACAGACGAAGAGGTCTGACAACCTACTCCGCTCGCCCGTCATCGCCC
>JBCCMX010000129.1:0-5987 GCA_039026135.1 Pseudomonadota bacterium
CTTCAAGTGATGCCACGGCGGCATCGATCTCGTTCTGCGTCATTGGGCCCGACAAAGGCGTATACCAGAGCCAGAACACAGCATACAAAATCAGCGGCACGCACCATACCCACAAACGCACCGATCGCATCTTGTCCTCCAATATCGTTGCCACAACGTCATCCCGGGCACCTCTGTCACCCTATCGATTACACGGGCCACGCCCAAAACTCGGCCGCGCCGAAACCTCTTGAACTCTGAGCCGTAGAGGAAGTTCAAGCCTTACTCAAACGCGATCCGGTTGCGACGTCGCGTCAACCGTCTCGCTGACCGCAGGTCCAGCGGGCCGGTGTCTCCTGCTGTCGGCTCAATTTGCTTTGCCTACGTTTCCCTTGATCGTCGCAGCTTAACGCCCATACTATGAGGTCTGAAGTTCACCTAAGACGAAGCCAATGGAGGATATTGGCCATGCAGATTGTGCCGGTGGACGGCGTCGGCGCTGAAATTCTTGGCATTGACATCAAGTCTTTGAATTCAGAGCAGTTTCAGGGTGTCCAGAACGCCCTGGCCCAGCACGGCGTGATCTTCTTTCGCGGGCAGGACATCTCAGAGATGGACCATATTAGTTTTGCCAAACGGTTTGGTGACATCAATATCAATCGGTTTTTCACAGCACATCCTGAATTCCCCGAAATTGCGCTCGTCGCCAAAGAGCCTGACCAAAAAGACAATATTGGCGGGGGCTGGCACACGGATCATTCGTATGATCTAGAACCTGCTCTCGGCTCCGTTCTTGTCGCTCGAGAGCTTCCGCAAAGCGGCGGTGATACGATGTTTGCTTCAATGTATGAGGCCTACGAGACGCTGCCGGATAGACTCAAAAGCAAGATAGATGGCCGCGAGGCGATACACTCTGGCAAGCACATTTTCGGAGAAGGACCTGACAGCTATTACAACATAACCGACGCTGGAGGAGATGACAGCGCCAGTGGCCGCATTGGAAATGCTGCGGCTGCCGAGAGGCTGGCTGATCCAGTGCACCCAATGGTCATCAAGCACCCACAAAGCGGCAAGAAGGCGTTATATGTGAATCCAGCCTTCACAAGGGAAGTCGTCGATATGGACAAGTCCGAAAGCGACCAGCTGTTATCAGACCTCTATACCCACGTGTTTACAGGACACAGCTTTCATTGTCGCTTCAAATGGGAACCTGGATCCATCGCCATGTGGGATAACCGCGCAACCTGGCACTGGGCTATGAATGACTATCACGGACAGCGCCGAATTATGCACCGGATAACGATCGAAGGTGGCCCCCTGACTGACTCTCTGGATGGATGAAGCCATTCGCGTAAGACCTGGATTCCGGAACGACGCATCCATTCGCATTGACAAAATCATGCTCCCCAAGCATTAGCAGCTTCAGATGGTGCCTCCTTATCGGAGGCTAAGAGGGAAGCCGGTTAAAATCCGGCGCTGTACCCGCAACTGTCAGCCGGGAGCTGATGGCCAGATATGTCACTGGAGACAGACTCTCCGGGAAGGCGGCCAAACGCGACGATCGGTAAGCCAGGAAACCTGCCATCGCGTCGTTCGCTTGCCGGCCGGGAAAAGCCAATGGCAATCGGGGAGTTTCCTCTGAAACGACACTGGAAAGGCGTGCGCTCGCACCGGAGGGTTGCGCGCCTTAATTGTCGTTTCTTTTGCGTTCGCCAGCCGGTGATGGGACGCGCTGGAGTTATAAATATGTTGAGATCAACACTGTGCAGCTGCCTCGCCCTTGGCGTGGGCGCTGGCCTGGCATCCGGCCAGACCGCTGGCGAGACCGCAACACAACAGAGCGCCGATACGTTGTCGCTGGATCTTGTGTCCGTTTCCGCGCTGCGCCCCCAGGGCCGGGCCGACATCACGGCCAGCGTCGCCACGCTGGATGCCTCTGATTTGGCCGTGCGCGATGCCCCGTTTCTATCCGACCAGTTACGGGCGGTGCCGGGCCTTGCTATCTCCCGCAATGGCTCAGCCGGTAGCCTGAACCAGATACGTATTCGCGGCGGTGAGGCCAACCATACGCTGGTTCTACTAGACGGAATTGAGGTCTCTGACCCAGTGTCAGGCGAAACCGATTTCGGTGTCTTCTCCGGCGCCAATGCCCAATATGTCGAGATTGCGCGCGGTGAACAATCCGCGCTGTTCGGCTCTGATGCGATTGGCGGGGTGATCAATGTGCGCACCGTGCCGGAAGCCGGGTTTCGCGGCCTAGCCGAGGCTGGCAGCCGATCAACCCACCGCCTCGAAGCGGGCCACGGCTGGACCTTTGACCAGGGCAGTCTGTCAGCCGCTTTCTCTGACACCGCATCTGACGGCGTTGATACATCAGGCCTTGGAAGTGAGGATGATGGCTATCGCAATACGTCTGCATTGCTCAACGGCGTCGCCGCGATCGGCGCCGACTGGACGCTCAGCGGGTTGGCTCGTTACGGCAAGAGCGATGTCGATTTTGATTCCGACACCGATTTTGACGGGGTCTTGAACGATTCAGACAATGAAACCGAGGCCGAGCAATGGACATTTGGCGGGGCTTTGCAAGGTGATGCACTGGGGTTCAACCATGTTTTCCGTGCGAGTTACGCCCAGGTAACCCGTGACAATTTCGCTGACGGCGCCATTGCGGATACGGCGGAGGGCGAGCGTACCAAATTTGCCTACAGCCCGTCAGTCAATCTCGCAACATCATTGGCCAATCTGACGATATCAGGGCTGATCGATCATGAAACCGAAGACTATTCTGTGCGCGACACCGCTTTTGGCGGCGGGACCGACCAGGATCAAAGCTTCGAGACCTTAGGCATCGCCGGCGAAGTTCTCGCAAAACGCGGGCCCATCAGCTTGAACGCCTCAGCGCGCTATGACGACAATGATGGGCAGTTCGAAGACGCCGAAACCTGGCGCATTGGCGGGGCCTACGCATTTGACTTTGGCGGCCGGGTGCGTGGTAGTTTCGGCACAGGCGTGAAGAACCCGACCTTTACAGAACTATTCGGGTTTTTTCCAAGCTCCTTCGTTGGCAACCCGGACCTCAATCCCGAAAAATCGACTAGCTGGGAGATTGGCTGGGACCAGACCTATGATCGCGGACAATGGTCATTGACCTATTTTGACGCAGAGCTGGAAGACGAGATCTTCACCGATTTCAGCGTCTTCCCGAATACAGCGGCCAATCGGGACGGTGAAAGCGACCGCTCTGGTGTCGAATTCGCCGCAAACTGGCAAGCAAGCGAGGCCTTCGCCCTGTCCGGCGCGGTGTCAAACATCACCTCGCAGGATGATACGGGGACAGACGAAGTCCGCGTGCCTGAATGGACAGCAAGCTTTGCGGTCGGTTGGGAGTCACAGGTCAAAGACGGCTTGCGCGCAGGTTTCGCGCTTGATTATGTGGGCGAGCAATTTGACAATGACTTCAGCACTTTCCCATCCCGAACTGTCACGCTTGACGCCTATACGCTCGTCTCAGCAAGCGTCGACTACCCGCTGACCGAGCGGATCTCGCTCACCCTTCGCGGGGATAATCTGCTCGACGAAGACGCTGTGGACGTGTTCGGTTATAATGGGCCCGGCGCGGGCGTATTTGCAGGAATCCGGATCCGCTAAATGATCAGGCTGGCAGTCCTTTTGGGTCTTTTCCTTGCGAGTGGATGCGTCCCCGCACCGATTTCCACTCCGGAGAACAGCATCCCGACACGGATTGTCAGCCTCGATTACTGCGCAGATCAATATGTGCTGCAGTTGGCCAAGCGCGATCACATCCTGGCCGTCTCCCCAGATGCAACCAAATCATTCTCTTACATGCGCACACAAGCTGAAGGACTGCCAAGCGTCCGCTCGACGGCGGAAGATGTGATTGCGCTTAAACCCGACCTCGTCGTGCGTGCCTTTGGCGGCGGGCCGCAAGCGATTTCGTTTTTTGAGCGGGCGGGCATCCCGGTGCTCAACATTGGTTGGGCGACAAGCATTGATGGCGAAGCCCCGGACTCAATTCCCAACATTATCGCACATGTCGCCGATGGCCTGGGCGAACCCGCGCGCGGCGAGGCGGTCATCACCGCGTTCAACGCGCGTCTTGGGAATGCGAGAGTCCACAGCGACGGCAAAACAATCCTCTACGTCACTTCCGGCGGCGCGACGACTGGCCCAGGATCACTCGTACATGAACTATTCGAAACGGTCGGACTAAAAAATTTCGAAACCGATCCTGGTTGGCGGTCTCTTCCACTCGAACGCCTTGCGTACGACCAACCGGACCTTGTCGCCTCGGCTTTCTTTGACGTGAAGGATAGCCCCCGCGGCGCGTGGAGTGCAGCCGGCCATCCCGTTTCGCGAAGCCTCATGGCAAGCACGCCTGCGGTACCACTAAAAGGCGCTTGGACCGCTTGTGGTGGCTGGTTCGTGATCGATGCAATCGAAGCTCTTTCAAACGGGGCGTTGCCGTGACGTTGCGTGCACATCTGTCGCTCTTCCTGACCTGCCTTTGCGCGCTTGCACTTATTTCCGCCTGCTTGGTGGGTACCGCCGCCCTGTCTCCAGGTGACGTCTTCGCGGTCCTGCTGGGCGGTGGCAACAGCGGCGATCAGATCGTTGTTTGGTCAATTCGCCTGCCGCGCGCACTGGCGGCATTTCTTGTCGGCGCCGCACTTGGGTTGAGCGGTGCAGCGCTGCAAGGGCTGCTGCGCAACCCTTTGGCCGAGCCGGGCGTGTTGGGCGTGTCAGCTTCTGCAGCACTTGCCGCCACCGCCTCACTTTATTACGGCCTTGCTGCCCTCAGCCCCTGGATACTCCCCATTGCCGCGATAACGGGCGCACTGGCCGCAACAATGATTTTGACCATGGCCGCAATTCGCATCCAGTCGGTGGTGACGCTGATACTGGTCGGCGTAGGACTTTCAAGTTTCGCCGGCGCAGCGATGAGCCTTCTCATGAATTTCGCGCCGAACCCATTCTCGCTATCTGACATGATCAACTGGATGCTTGGCTCGGTTGCTAATCGCAGCTTCCTGGAAATCTCATTCACCCTGCCCTTTATGGCCGTGGGTGCGGGCATATTGCTTGCCTCTCGCCGCGGCCTAGCGGCACTCACGCTCGGCGAGGAAGCTGCCAGCGGCGTCGGCCTCGACCTGCGTCGTCAGCGCATTCTGACAGTTCTAGGTGCTGGCCTCGCAACCGGAGCATCAGTCGCATTGGCCGGCGCCATTGGTTTTGTCGGTATCGTCGCCCCGCATATTGTTCGTCCTTTCGTTGACTATGACCCAGCGCGAGCACTTGTACCTTCAGCCTTGCTTGGCGGCTTGATCCTGGTGCTTGCAGATATCGGCGTTCGCCTTGCGCCAACCAGCCATGAGTTGAAGCTGGGCGTCGTCGCTGCCTTGATAGGCGCGCCCGGTTTCATCTGGATCGCATTGCAAAGGCGTAGTTTGCATGACTGAACTGCGTGCTCATGAGATCAGCGTCCAAACGCAAGAAGCCAACTTGGTTTCTGCCGCCAGCTTTGTGCTTAAGCCGGGAGAATTTACAGTCGTTCTTGGTCCAAACGGCGCAGGAAAGACAAGTTTGATCCGTGCAAGTCTTGGGCTGCTGCGTCCGACTAAAGGCACCGCCGCGATCAACGGTCAAGATGTGATGGCGCTGTCGCCCATCGAACGCGCGAAGCAGATTGCTTATCTGCCACAGATGCGACCATTGGCCTGGCCGAACCGTGTTCGCAACATTGTCGCGCTCGGCCTCTTCAGTCACGGCGCTGCGCCTGCTCGACTTTCAGCCCAGGATGCGCTTGCCGTTGAGAAAGCACTGCAAGACTGCGACCTTGTCCACCTCGCCGACAGACACGCTGACACACTGTCAGGCGGCGAGATTGCCCGTATGCACTGTGCACGTTCCTTTGTCGCAAACGCGCCCCTGCTCATTGCCGATGAGCCAATCGCCGCGCTCGACCCACGCCACCAGTTCGGTATCCTTGA
>JBCCMX010000130.1:0-5954 GCA_039026135.1 Pseudomonadota bacterium
CCATGATGGCGTTATGGTCAGCTTGCACGCGTCAACAACGACATGGCGTCATACCTTCCGTCTCGAGCTGACTTATGCCAATGGCTATGTCTGGCTGGATGGATTGAATAAGTTGGGCGGTGACCTCGGTCCTGAGATGTTGATTACGGCGCGCGCCGAGAGCGGGCAGCTGCAGGCGAATCCGCCCGAGCGGGTGCGCGAGTTTGGTCCCCGCGATATCAGTGCGGCGCAGATTGATGAGTTTCTCGCGCTCGTGCGTGGAACGCACCCCATCCAACATGGCACAAGCCAGCAGGCCTTCGATGTCTTGAACACGGCTGAGCGAATTCTTGCTGCCGATCCAACCTGGTTTCCCCCACAAGGAGATTGAATTGACTGTAACCCCGGACCAACTCGCCAAAATCGCACTCGATGCCGGTGAGCTTATCATGCAAGTCTATGCCACAGACTTTGATGTTGACCGCAAGGATGACAGCTCGCCTGTGACCGAGGCGGACCAAAAGGCCGAGGCCCTTATTCTCGATGCGCTGGCGGCGGCGGACCCTGATCTTGTTGTGATCGCTGAAGAAGCGGCCGCGTCGGGCGAACTGCCTGAACATGGGCCCCGCTTCGCGCTGGTTGATCCCTTGGACGGCACACGAGAGTTCATTAACAAGCGCGGCGAGTTCACCGTTAATATTGGCATCATTGAAAATGGCGTGCCCGTCATGGGTGTCGTTTATGCCCCGGCTTTGTCACGTCTGTTTGTGGCTGAGGGACGGTTTTCGGCCTGGCAGGCCGATGCTGATCCAGGTGCGGCGGTTCCCGCGCCAGAGGCGCGCCGGAAACTGACCATTCGAAAGGCGCCGGATGGCGGTCTGACTGCCATCGCGTCAAAGTCTCACCGCAGCGACGAAACCAATGCCTTCCTGGAGACCCAGAACATCGCAAACATCATTTCGGCCGGCTCGTCTCTGAAATTCTGCTTGATCGCTGCCGGCGAAGCCGATCTTTATCCCCGCCATGGCCGCACAATGGAGTGGGATACTGCGGCTGGACAGGCGGTGGCCGTCGCCGCCGGCGCCCGCGTAACCAATCTCGACGGCTCACCCTTCACTTATGGCAAGCGTGAACGGGGGTATGACAACCCGCATTTTATTGTCTGGGGTGATGTCACGCCCGTCTAGGCCTTTTGCATCTCGGCCTTTTGCCCGAGCGTTGGCCGGGCGAGTTCAACCCGTGACAACTCAATCCCGCGCGCGGCCATTTGGTGATCAATGTAGATCATCAGGTTTTCGAGTGTCGGTGTTTCAAGCCCCTCAATCTCATTCAGGATGCAATGGTCGAGCGTGGCCAGAACGTCTTGCAGCTTCTGATCCAGCTCGCCGAGATTAACGACCCATCCGTCCGGGCTCACCAGACCTGATGAACAGCTGACAGTCACCACAAAAGAGTGTCCATGCACGCTGCGATAGTCCTCAGGCAGGTGCGGATTGTCTATATAGTGGGCGGCCTCGAAAGACCGTGTCTGGGAGACGCTAAACATTTTTCCAGCCGATTTAGAAAGCGCCCTGCTTTAGCGCCGGAAACCGCGCAGTGTAAGGGGTTAATCTCATCGCCAAGTGAGCGCTTGTTTCGTCACAGCTAGGGTTCCAAAGCGATCATCGCAAGGCCCGCGCTGGCCTCGCGCCTTGAGAATTTCAACACTGTCTGAAAATTGGTCAGCCTCAGGGCGTCACCACTGGGAACCAGAACTCGGGGGCATCAAGCGCGCCCATGAATGCGTTGACCGCGCTGCGCTTGCCTTCCAGGGACAGTTTTCCGGACAGAACCAGTCCGGCAACGCCCGCATCGCCCAGAATCAAACGGTCGAAATCGGTCCGGTCAATTGTGACCGTGGCGATCGCGGCCTCGTTTTCGCCTTCTCTTGGAACAGCAACGGATTGGCCGACATGCACGCTGACAATCTCTTCGGTGTCCGGAAACTGAAACGTGACCACGAATGGCTCGCGGTCCATTTTGTCGGGATTATATCGCGCGGCCATCGCATCAAACAGGTCGATAGCGTGCACGGCCTTTAGGAAATCGTATTGGCCGAGCACCGGATCATCAAGCTTCGGCACGCCGCGCCGAAGCTCTTCTGCGCCAGCCAGGAAATAGCTGCGCCAGGTGCCGCTTTCGGCCTGAAATCCGAGTTGCTCGTAACTTGCTGCCAGCCAGTCGCGGGCGAGGCCGTTTTCCGGGTCGGCAAAGACGATATGATTGAACAGCTCAGCCGCCCAGCGGTATTCGCCGGCCTCAAAGGCGCCAATACCGAGGCGCAGGACGGAGTTGGCGCCGCCCATCGCCTGGACATAGCGCGGTGCGCTCAGCTCATGTGGCAGCTCATTATACTCGGCCGGAACCCCGCCCCACCAACCGAAATAGTATTGATACACGGCCTTTGCATTGTGGTTCAGCGTGCCGTAATAGCCGCGCGTATCAAATGCGGCGCTCTGCATGGGCGGCTCTTCAATCGCTTCGGCGATCTCTACCTTTGTCTCGCCAGTATTTGCGCGTCGAAGCGTCTGGTCATGCGTGTATCGATAGATATCACGCTGACTTTTCAGGAAGGTCTGGATGTTTTCCGTGCCCCAGGTCGGCCAGTGATGAGATGCGAACACAACGTCGGACTGTGCGCCATATTCAGCCAGAACATAGTCAATCGCCTTGCTCCAGGTCAGCGCATTGCGCGCTTTGGCGCCGCGCGGCGTCAAAATGTTATGAAAGGTGGCGGTTGCAACTTCGGCTGTGCAAAGGGCCCGTTTCTCTGGCAGATAGAACATGAACTCAGCCGGCGCTTCGGTCCCTGCCGCATCGATGAACTCGAATGTCACTCCATCGATTATGCGCTGCGTGCCGCGCCCTGCAATTTCCTCGGTGGGCAGAATAAGACTGCTTGTGCCGAACGGGACACCGGGCCCGAGCCCCGACCCAACATGGGCTTGTGGTCCTATGCTGAGCGTATTGCCGAACATCAGTGAAGCCCGTCGGGCCATGTGCTGACCAGCCAGGAGGTTCTCGCTGACCGCGCTTTCCGAAAACCCGATGGGCGCCAGAATGGGCACCTCCCGCGCCAAGGCGTCAGCCCGGTTAATCACGCCGCGCGCGCCGCCAAAATGGTCAATATGCGAGTGGGTATAGAGCAGGCCGGTCACGGGCCGCGTGCCAAGCGTGTCATTGACCAGCTTCAGCGCAGCAGCGGCGGTCTCAACGCTGGTTAATGGGTCGACGATAATCCAGCCCGTTTCGCCTTCTATGACGCTCATCACAGAAAGGTCATAGCCGCGAACCTGCCACAACCCGTCCGTCACCTTGAAAAGGCCATGGCGTGCATTCAGTTTCGATTGGCGCCAGAGTGACGGGTTAACAGTGCTTGGCGCGGTGCCCTCGACAAAGCCATAACCCTCAATGTCCCAGACCTTGTTGCCTTTATTGTCGAGAATGGCAGGGGCTTCGATTTGCGCGACTAGCCCGCGATCTGCATCCCGGAAATCGCTTTGGTCGTCGAGCGCAAGGCGCTCTGCCAGTGCCGTATTGGCCGAGACGGTCGCCTGCGTTGCAACGCCGACCGCTGGAAGCACAGTAGGGTCCGCGCTGGAGGGCCCAAGCACAGCCGCCTCTTCTTGAACCGGCTCCGGCGCGCCGCAGGCGCACAGAGACGTGATCATGAGGGCCGCTAGGTATCGCAAATTGTCCTCCATCATCTGCCAAATGACAGACTTCCCGGCTTTAACCCTATGTTTGCAACGCGTTGTGCGGTATTTGTCAAATATTCGGCGATTTGTCCTCTGGCGTCTTCCTTAAGGTCAATGCTTGAGTCTTGGGTTTGGATCATTAGCTTCCAGACCAGCATAACAGATAAGCGTGCATTGATTGGGAGCGAATTTATGACAACCGGACTGCAACTGAAATCCAAGGTCGCCGCTGATGGCGCCTTATCGCTCTTTCTGGAGACCGCGCAGATGCCCGAGCCTGGGCCAGATGAGGTCATCATTCAGGTTGAAGCGACGCCGATAAACCCGTCCGATCTTGGGAATCTTTTCGGGCGTGTCGATCTGGATGGTTTCGCGACAACTGGCGAAGGTGAAGCGTCTGTTCTGACCAACCAGGTGCCGGCCGCCGCTCTTCCGGCGATGAAGGCGCGCATTGGCAAGCATATGCCCGTTGGCAATGAAGGGGCCGGCAAGGTCATTGCGGCGGGGTCTTCAGATGCTGCTCAGGCGCTGATGGGCAAAATGGTGTCGACTATGGCGGGCGGAATGTATGCGCAATATCGCGTGGCAAATGTGATGACCTGCCTGCCGCTGAAAGACGGCACGACCGCGGTTCAGGGCTGCTCGAGCTTTGTTAATCCGATGACCGCGCTTTCCATGATCGAGACCATGCGTATGGAAGGCCATTCTGCGCTGATCCACACTGCGGCGGCGTCCAATCTTGGACAGATGCTGAACCGGATTTGTCTTGCCGATGGTGTGCAGCTCGTCAACATTGTACGCCGCGCAGAGCAGGCTGACCTGCTCAAGGGCATGGGCGCAAAATACGTCATCAATTCCAGCCTCGACTCCTTTCATGACGAGTTGATCGAGGCGCTCGCCGAAACCGGCGCGACGCTCGCCTTCGACGCGACCGGCGGCGGCACGCTGGCGAGTTCAATCCTGACCTGTATGGAGCGTGCGCTCAGCCGCGATGCAAGCAATTACAGTGTCTACGGGTCGACGGTTCACAAACAGGTCTACCTCTATGGATCACTCGATTTCTCCCCGACCACATTGAACCGGGCTTACGGGATGGCCTGGGCTGTGGGGGGCTGGCTGCTGCCAAACTTCCTCGCGCGCCTTGCGCCGGAGCGGCTGTTCGCGCTGCGCCAGCGCGTCGCTGATGAACTGACCACGACATTTGCAAGCCATTACACCTCAGAGATTTCGCTCGTCGATGCCCTGCAAACCGACATTGTTCATCAATATGCAGCGATGAAGACAGGTCAGAAATTTGTAATCCGGCCGCAAATGTAAGTTGTGGGCGCGTTCGCCCGCTTAGATATGTGACACGCTATGGAGACAGGCGATACCCGCCTGCCTCTGTCAGCAACAGCCTTGCATTCGCCGGATCAGGTTCGATTTTCTGGCGGAGGCGATACACATGCGTCTCAAGCGTGTGTGTGGTCACTGCAGCATTGTAACCCCAAACCTCAGAGAGCAATTCCTCACGGGCTACCGATTTGCCGCCGGCGCGATAGAGATATTTCAGGATATTGGTCTCTTTCTCGGTGAGCCGAATTTTTCGGTCATCTTCGCGCACCAGAAGTTTCATGCTTGGACGGAATTCATAAGGCCCAATATCGAATGTGGCATCTTCACTCTGTTCAAAGCTGCGCATATGCGCGCGAACCCGGGCAAGCAGCACTGAGAACTTGAATGGCTTGGTCACATAGTCGTTGGCGCCGCTATCGAGGCCCAGAATGGCATCGGCGTCGGTGTCCTGGCCCGTCAGCATAATGATCGGCGCGCGCACACCCTTTGTGCGCATTAGTTTGCACGCTTCGCGGCCATCCATATCCGGCAGTTCGACATCCAGCAGGATCAGGTCGACCCGTTCGGCTTCGGCCAGCTTCACGCCGGTCGTGGCATTGTCGGCCTGAAGAATTGTGAAACCATCATACAGCTCGAACTGCTCTGCGAGCGCCTCGCGCAATTCATTGTCATCATCGACGAGTAATAGCGATTTCGTCACGGCCATGTCTTACTCCCATGTCTCTCGCATTCAAATAGAGAGACAGATCGGTTATATCTCCTCACGCTTGATCAGCGCCGGTCACGAAAAGGAGAGCGCCGCGTGAGTGACGTAATATGGACCGCGACATCAAAAGGTAAATTGTCCGGCGGCCAATTGTCTGTGCGATGTGCGCTCGGAAAGGGCGGACTTATCGCCGCAGA
>JBCCMX010000131.1:0-5719 GCA_039026135.1 Pseudomonadota bacterium
CTATTGTGTCCGAGAAAAGCGGTGACAATGCGGTTCTGACCGTGCTGACGGATGCAGAGACACAAGACTATGTCGCCGCCCTGACACGTATGTCACCGGATGCGGCGCAGCGACTCGACGAGGCCGCTCGCGAGGCCATTGCAACCGGCGCGAAGAAACAAGACGTGGCAATGCTGATTAATGAGAGCTTCAACTACGATCTCGCCGAAATATTCAAGCGAATGCCCTCCATGGATGTCACTTATGTGAATGAGCTCATCGACTTGTCGAGCGATGCGATGCGGCAGCTGTCCTCGTCACGCTCAAAATGGTGCAAGGCCGGAACTTACGAGAAGATGCAATATATGTCGGAAAAACAGGCAATGGAGTTCGGCCAGAGCTTTTTCGACTATGGAACGCCGTTCTACACGTATGCAGTTCGCGTCAATACGATCTTGTTCAACGGCGTTGCTGACGCCCGTAAATCGCCCGCACGCTATGGCAAACTGACAAGCTCTGACGAGGCGGCGCTACAGTCTTTGATGTTCTCGATGATGATGGACCCGGAAGTCCAAAGCCTGATGGCAATGGGTTCGGGCCGGATGAACACGCAGGCTCTGGCCCGGGTCGATCTGTGCAAGCTGGGGCTTGCCGGCATCGATGCTGTTGCAAAGCTCCCAAATGAAACAAAAGGGCGCCTCTGGGCCGAAGGCATGCGCCAGATTGATTCAGGTGAAATCACCAAACAGCTGCAAGGTCTGCAGATGAGCGCCTTTTAGGGCCGGCCAGCCAATCACATTGACGGCGCAAAGGCAGCGGTTCTAAGTGGCACAGAGGTTTGTGCCATGCCCCGCTCTTCAAACAAGATCGCGAGCCTGAAACTTGGACTGATCGTACTCGCAGTGGTCGGTCTTGCCATATCGCTATTCATCGCCATTGGCCCGCAGGCCGCCATTACCCAAACAACTGACCGCATTCCGGTTGTGCGCAGCCTCGCGACGTCAGAATACGCCGCTGCGCTGGGCAAGCATTCACCAGGGGTCGCCGCGCAGCTGGAGCGCGATCTCAGCGCCGCTGAAACCAACGGAACAGCACATGATCTTCGGCGCGTTACGCTTGAAGCCAGTCTTGCCGCCTATCGCGTGCACGCGCTGGCGCTGAGAAATGCGTCGAACGCACATTACGACCGAATGGTAGAGCATCTCGCGTCGGGGCTGTCAGGACTGTCCAAAGAGGCACCGTCATGGTGCTCGGGCGCAGCCCTGGAGCCGGTTTTTCGCGTCAACCAAGAGGAATTCATTCCAGCCCTGATCGACGAGATTGCAGCACATGACGCGGCCTATGCCTGGGCGCTGGAATGGAGTGAGATCTTTCTGCAGATACAAAGCGAGGCGGCCGCAAGCCCTGTCCAACGCGGCGCGCGCAGCGCCTACGACAAAATGATCCTGCAGGAAACAGGGCTTAGCCTTGGGCCCGATCAGTGGCAGCTTGCGCTGCAGATTGCCGCCTTCTCGCAAGCCGAGGGCACCGATTACGCAACCATGCGCAGCGTCGTGAAAGGTGTTGATCTGTGCAATATGGGACTGGCGCTTGCGAATATTTCCAGGCGGCTTCCAGCCGGGCCCAAAGGGCGGATATGGGCCGACCTGATGCCGGAGATTTTTGCTGGCAATGCGCCCTACGCACTGTACCGCGTGAACGATTACTTCTTTCTCGATCCGGCGTAAGCTCAACACCTAGGCAATCACCTGTCTTTAAATTGCCGCAAGAACTGCGCAAAAGGCGCACATGACAAAGCCCGATCCACGAAAGTCCTTTTGGTCTGCGCTGAAAGCGTCCGATATCGCCAAGGTTGACTGGGCGAATATCGACTGGAAACAATCCACCGAAGGCCTGCGCGAGCAGTTTGAAAGCGCCAGCCATGCAATGGAGCCAGACCTGCCGCATATGGCAGAGATCTCCAACTTGATCATTGATGGCGGCAGCGGCCCAATAAATGCCCGCTACTATGTACCGCTTGGAGCAGGCATCGGGCCGGCGCCAGGTATCGTTTTCTTTCATGGCGGCGGTTTCGTGCTGGGCGATGTGGCATCTTATGACACGTTTTGCCGGCGGCTCGCCGCGGCAGCGCGCTGCCGGGTCATATCGGTTGATTATCGTCTGGCACCGGAGCACAAGTTCCCAAGCGCGCATGACGATGCGTCTGCGGCATGGCGCTGGGTTGTTGCAAATGCCGCAATGCTAAGCCTGGACACCGAACGTCTGGCCGTGGCAGGCGACAGCGCCGGCGGCAATCTATCAGCCTACATTTGTCAGGACATGAAGCGCACAAAGGGCCCCTTGCCAGCCTTCCAACTGCTGCTCTACCCACTGGTTCAGTTTGCCGACATCCGCGCCAAAAAACTCAGCCTTCAGGAAGGCGGATTTTTCATCTCGCCAAGCCTGTTTGAGTATTACCGTGACAGCTATATTGCCGATCCTGGCGACAGAATGGATCGGCGGGTCTCGCCGCTATTTGCCCCGGATGAAGACTTTCGCGGACTGCCGCCGGCACACATCCTCTTATGCGGTTGGGACCCGTTGAAACACGAAGGGCAGGCCTATGCCGACAAGCTGGCGGCGCAGGGCGTGTCGGTCACCGTGAAGACATATTCCGATATGGTGCATGGCTTTATGAACATGACGGGCGTGCTGGGCAAAGCCCGCCGGGCCATTGCAGATGCAGGCGATCTTGTCGGGCGCGAGCTCGGCGCCCGTTAGTCAACAGCTAGAATTCACTCGCCATATGGTTGACACATCGTTAATCTAGGACCGAGGCTGGCTCCTGAGAAAAGATGATAGGGTAGATTATGCGTATTCGGACCTTTTCGATTGTTGCAGTTTGCTGCGCCGCGGCGCTTGGATTGAGCGCCTGCGACCAGCAAGATGAGCGTATTGAGCGAGTCCAGAAGCTCGGCGATGCGGTACTCGATCAGCTGGGCGGCAGCGAGGTGGAACGCCCACTGCGTAGCCTCGATGAGTATCCCGTCGCGGCGCGCGCAATGGCCGGTAAGATCGAGCCGTGGGCCCTATCGGATGAGCCTGACCGAACGCAGCGGCGATTTGTGCTTGGATCCCTCGTCGCCAAACCGAAAGACCTGCCGCCGCCCGTCGAGATGGCTGCGGTTATGGAGCAGCCTGAACTACTGGACGAGGTGGTTGTCGATGAGCAGGCAGAGGCCCGCATCATTATCCCCGACGAGGCAATGGTCGCCAGCGTTGAGGAAAACCCAGATCTGTTGAATAAGATGGAAAAGACCGGCCAGACCAGCCGCTCCATCACAGTTGTTGACCCCTACTCCGCGCGCCCGCAATACAGTCAGCGCTCGATTACATCACGCTCTGTCGTGACCGAAAAGTCAGGCTCTCCAGCAATTCGGGAAGCCTATCGGCCGCGTCCTCTAGCACGTACCTCGCTGCGGGATCGCATCAAGGAAAAGAAGCCGCTGTCTCGCGAAAAACGCGCCTTGTCCTCTCGGTCGATCACACCGCCGCCACCGCCAATTATCGAACTGGAAGCGGTTGAGTTCAAGCCGCAGGCTCTACCACAGCTCAGTCGAAAAGTTGCCTCGCGGGCGGTCGCGATGCGCACCGAAACGCTCGAACGCCAATTGGAAGCAGAAGACCGCATGATCGAGACGGCCACGAAATACGGCCTCGCCGCGGCTATTCAAAGATCGCGGACGGGGCAGATGGTCATCGAGATTGGCGCTGATACGATCAACCCCACCCAATTCACCGCGCAACAGGCGACCCGGCAGGTTTTCGGTGTCGACCAGGATGTCACGTGCGATGCAAACCGCAGCAATGATGCGCAAGTCGCGATGGAATGTGTGATACAGGAACTGGAGTCGACGGGCGACTTTGAATATGTGGAGAAAGATTATCTGTTCGATCATCAGATGATCTTCCGCCCCGGCGGCGGCCCATCAACGCCGGCCCCAATCACGCCCAATGACCCCCTGTTTGGCCTGCAATGGCACTACGCCAATCAGGGCAGCGAAGCGGGCCAAAGCCTGGGCGGCGCAGGATTTGTCGATTTCTGGACCCGCAAAGGCACGCAGGGATCGTCTGACATTGTTGTCGCGGTCGTCGATACAGGCTTGGAAATGGCGCATCCAGACATCGCATCATCGCAGAATGTCGCCCAGGGCTGGGATATGGTGACTGACCCAAGCATGGGAAATGATGGTGATGGCCGCGACGGTGATGCAAATGATGCCGGTGATGCCTGCCCGGAAAAAGGCATTCCGGCGAACTCTTTCCATGGAACGCATGTTGCCGGCACAATCGGCGCGGGCATCACAAATAATGGCGACGGCGTTGCAGGCGGCGCGTGGAACGTGAAGATTGTCCCTGTGCGCGCGCTGGGTCGATGCGGCGGACGCCTGTCCGACATCAATGACGCGATCCGCTGGGCTGCCGGCATGATCCCGGAATTCGACGCGGTCGGAAATGAGATCTGGAATGAGAACCCGGCCGACATAATCAACCTGTCGATTGGCCTGTTTAAAGCCTGTCCGGCCTCAATGCAGGACGCCATCGATTCTGTGACAGCTGAAGGCGTTATCGTTGTCGCCGCGGCTGGAAATTCCCGCGTGTCGACTGATTTCTACGCGCCCGGCGGTTGCCGCAATGTGGTCACCGTCGCAGGCGGTGACGCGCGCGGCTTTATTGCGCCATATTCCAACTATGGCGACGCGGTTGATATTCTCGCGCCAGGCGGCGACCTTAGCCGCGATGATAATGGTGACGGCAATCCGGATGGCGTACTGTCCACCAAGACCGCCACGAACTGCTCTGACCCAGTCACCGGATCGCCTGTCTCGCAGTGTTTCTATGCGTATGAGCAAGGCACAAGCATGGCCGCACCGCATGTCTCGTCCGCGCTGGCGCTGATCAAATCTGCCCGGCCTGATCTGAGCTCAGAGGAAACGGTGTCCCGGCTGCTGGCCGGGGCGACCACTATTCCCGAAGCGCAATGCGCTGGCCCATGCAGCCAGTATCCCGGCGCTGAGGCTTTCGCCAGTGATGAAACACTGTGTGCCCGCCCCTGCGGCGGCGGTCTGCTGAATTTGGCGGGTGTGGATTTGTCGGATTAAGCCAAAATGAAAGAAGGTGTCGGTTGAACAGAGATAAGGAAACACGATTGGCCTACCGGCTCGGCGCTCATCTCGCTCTCGGCGTCTGGTTCTCCGCCACGACGCTTGGCGGGTGCGCGGCATTTGCCCAATCTGATCCTGCGGCCCAATCGACTGGCTGGAATCCGGGGCTCGCACAGATACGCCTGAAGATGATGGACACGCCAGCGCCGGAACTTGTAACGGTCGAAAGCGTGGCCGCGCCGGTGACCAGTTTCATTGTGCGCCTGCGCGGCGAACCGGATTTTGACAAGATCGCCAAATCATTTCGCCGTGACAAAGCTGGCGCTGTGGCAACCTTTCAAGCCTGGTGTAAACGCCATTCGGGGCTGGACGGTCTGGTTCTGGTCGGCGCCAGCTATTCAGGCGAACTGATTATCGGCCTTCCAACCAATGACCGGTTCAATCGGACACCCGCCGATATCATTGAGCGGTTCGAGGCGTTTGACAATTTGGCCTATATCGAAGTTGATACGATGGCCCATCCGAGTAAGGGGAAATAATCGCATGAAACGACCCGCCCGCATTGTGGCCATAGGCGCTGTTCTGGCGCTTTCGGC
>JBCCMX010000132.1:0-5698 GCA_039026135.1 Pseudomonadota bacterium
ACGCCGGCCCAGGTCACCAAGGACCGAGGGCTTTGCTTCCGTTAAGAGAGCCATTTTATACAGACACAAAACGGAGAAACCCAATGGATGTTTCACAAGCGGTGGCCCAGCGCATCTCGACACGCGCGTTCCTCGACAAAGTACCCAGTAGATCTGAACTTGAAGATTGGCTGAACGCCGCGCAGCGCGCGCCATCCGGCGGAAACGTCCAGCCCTGGCGGGTTATTATCGTCGGCGGCGAGGCGCGCCAAGCAATTGTTGATATGGCCAGCCAGACCCTTATGGCCAATCCGGCTGGCGAGCCCACCGACAGACCCATTTACCCCGAAGGTCTCAATGAGACCTACATGAACCGGCGCCGCACCGTGGCGCATCAAATGTATGACAAGGTCGGCATCGCCCGTGATGACAAGGTCGCCCGCATGACATGGATGGCGCAGAATTTCACATTTTTTGGCGCGCCGATTGGGCTTTTCTTCGTGATCGACGAGAATATGGGCCACGGACAGTGGGCGCACACCGGCATGTTTATGCAAACGCTCGCGCTACTGGCCGAGGAACGCGGCTGGGCAACCTGCATGCAGGAATGTTGGGGCATGGTCCGCGCGTCGCTGAAAACGCATCTTGGGCTTTCAGACAATGAGATGGTCTATTGCGGCATGGCCCTCGGCTATGCCGACCAGGATGCGCCGGTTAATTCGATGCGAACCGAGCGCGCGGCGCTACCTGAGTTTGCTGATTTTCGGGGAATTTGAGCCGCAATAGCGCCGCAAAGACCTCGCACATTCCGGTGATGGAGATCCGTCGCCGCACCCTCGTGCAAAGCCTGCTTGCGCTGCCGCTCGCGCCGCACATGGCGGCCGAGGCAGGCATGCGAGGACGGCGTTTGGTAACGGCTGCTCGCAGCCAGATTGGCGTTACGCGCCTTTATGACCCCGCCTATGTCGCATTAGACTATCCTGGCGGCGATGTTCCGCCGGATCGCGGTGTGTGTATTGATGTGGTCATCCGCGCCTATCGCGACGCATTCAGTTTTGATTTTCAGACGCACGTGCATGAAGACATGGCGGCTCATTTCAGCGCCTATCCAAAAATCTGGGGCCTACACCGACCGGACCGTAACATCGACCATCGCCGTGTACCAAACGTGGAAACCTGGCTGGTACGCCGGGGTCATGAATTGTCGCCTGATCACTGGGTGCCAGGCGATCTGATCACCTGCCGGCTAGTTGGAAATCTGCCCCATATCGGCATTGTCAGCCATCGCCGCGGCGCGGACGGCCCGTTGATGGCCATCCACAATATCGGCGCTGGCACACAGGAGACGCCCCTGATCGGCTATGGACGTGATGAACGTCGATTTCGCTTTTTGCCGGGATGACGATGGGGCAGAATGGCGCTAGCTAGACGCCATGAAGATCGCGACCTGGAACGTAAACTCCATCAAAGCCCGCCTGCCGACTGTTTTGGATGTGCTCAAAGCCATCGATTGCGACGTGGTCTGTCTGCAGGAGATCAAATGCGAGACAGACGCGTTTCCCTATATGGAGATTGAAGAGCTCGGCTATAATTGCGCGGTGCATGGCCAGAAAAGCTATAATGGCGTCGCGCTGCTCTCGCGATTCCCCATAGAGGATGTGATCAAGGGCCTGCCAGGCAATGAAGATGATGATCAGGCCCGCTACATTGAGGCGTTGGTGTTGAGTGACAATCCGATCCGGGTCGGCGGGCTCTATCTGCCCAATGGCAACCCGGCGCCCGGCCCAAAGTACTACTATAAACTCAACTGGATGAACCATCTTGAGTCACACACGCAAGCTTTGCTCGAAAACGAAGAGCCCTTTACGCTATGCGGCGACTATAATGTGATCCCTCGCGGCGAAGATTGCTGGGATGAAACAGTCTGGCAAGGCGACGCGCTGGCCCTTCCAGAAAGCCGCGCAGCCTTTCGCCGTTTAAAGCACCTTGGGCTAAGCGAGGCGTTCGAAATCGCCGATGACCGCGCGCATCAATACACATTCTGGGATTATCAAGGCGGCGCCTTTCCCAAAGATCACGGTATCCGCATCGATCATCACCTGCTCAGCCCGCAAGCCGCAGACAGGCTTGAAAACCACGAGATTTATCGCAAAGCACGTGAGCTCACCAAGCCATCCGACCACGTTCCGGTGATCGCTACGTTTAAAGACTAACCGGCGTCGCACATGCTGGCATAAGCAGCGGTATCAGCATTGATCATGCTGACATTTGAAGACAGTGCCATATCCTTGCGGTGAAGCTCGCCTTTCAGACGATCATACTTTGTCTTCAGACCGTCAGCTTCGGCCGCCTTGTCGGCGCCGAAATTGCGAACAGCTTCTGCCGCTTCCCACTGCTCGCCGGTCTCTTCGACCTGATCATAGAGGCCCGCGCGGGCCTTCATGGCCGCTTGGGCCTCTTGCTTTCGCACTTGCAGGCTTGCACCCATGGCTTGGCATTGCTTGACCTGCGATGCAGTCAAGGCGGAGGCCGGCGTGCTGAATACAAGAAACAGCGCCGCGGTCAGGCTAATCGCAGAAATCGTCTTTATCATGAACATGTTATGCCAGTTTGTTTCTGAAGCTGGCCTGAACGCGCGTGCCCGCCTTTGGCCCTAAATATCGGCATAGACGTGGCGCTCGCCGGCAAATCCCTCATGCGTTGTCGCGCCAAGGTGGGCCGGTCCGACGAGTTTTGCGAACTTGGCAATCGTGCCTGAACCATAGGCGGTTTGGCGCGGTTTCCACTTCCGCTGGCGCTCCTGCAGCTCTACTGGGCTCAAGCGAACGTCAATTGTGCCTTTTTGGGCATCGATGGAGATCATATCGCCGTTCTCGATGAGGCCGATCGGTCCACCTTCCTGCGCTTCTGGTCCAACATGTCCGATGCAGAACCCGCGCGTTGCGCCGGAAAAACGCCCATCGGTGATCAGCGCAACCTTGTCGCCCATGCCCTGGCCGTAAATAGCCGCGGTTGTCGACAACATTTCGCGCATGCCGGGCCCGCCCTTTGGCCCCTCATAACGGATCACAAGCACATCACCCTCATTATATTCGCGCTTTGACACCGCCTCAAAGCACGCCGCCTCACCGTCAAAAACACGGGCGGGCCCGGTGAATTGCAGCTTTTCAAGGCCAGCAACTTTCACAATGGCCCCATCCGGGGCGAGTGATCCCCACAGACCGACCACACCGCCGTCCGGGGAGATCGGCTTGTTGGCGCGGTAAATGACCTTCTGGTTATCATCAAAGGCGACGTCGGCGAGATTCTCCGCCACCGTCTTGCCAGTCACCGTCATACAATCACCATGGATCAGCCCCTCATCCAGCAGCGTGCGCATCAGCATCGGCATACCGCCTGCTTCGCCGAAATCCTTGGCGACAAAGTTCCCGCCGGGCTTGAGGTCAGCGATATAAGGCGTCTTGCTAAAGATCTCCGCGACATCTTTCAGATCAAACTTCACGCCGCACTCGTGGGCCATGGCCGGCAAATGAAGGCCAGCATTTGTCGACCCGCCTGTCGCAGCCACCACAATAGCGGCGTTCTCAAACGCTTCGCGCGTACAGATGTCCCGAGGACGGATACCGCGCTCAATCAGCGCCATAACCGCCTCACCTGAGGCGACGGCATACTCATCCCTGTTCTTATACGGCGCCGGCAGGGCCGAAGACAGTGGCAGCGCCAAGCCAATGGCCTCGGACACGCAAGCCATCGTGTTGGCTGTGAACTGACCGCCGCAGGCGCCATCGCCGGGACAGGCGAGCTTTTCCAGCGCGGCAAGTTTCTCATCACTCATCTCATTCGACCCGGCGGCATGCGCACCGACGGCCTCAAACACATCGAGCACAGTGACATCCTTGCCTTCAAACTGGCCGGGCAGGATCGAACCACCATAGAGGAAAACAGACGGCACGTTCAGGCGCAGCATGGCCATCATCATGCCGGGCAGCGACTTGTCGCAGCCCGCGACACCGACAAGCGCATCATAGGAGTGCCCGCGCATGGTCAGCTCAACCGTGTCGGCAATCCAGTCCCGCGAAACAAGCGAGGAGCGCATGCCTTCATGTCCCATTGCGATGCCGTCAGTAACAGTAATCGTACAAAACTCGCGCGGTGTGCCATCGGCCGCCTTGACCCCTTCGGACACGGCGTGCGCCTGGCGCATCAAAGCAGTGTTACAAGGCGCCGCTTCGTTCCAGCACGACGCCACACCAACGAATGGCTTCTTAATGTCGGCCGTCGATAGGCCCATCGCGTAATAATAAGAGCGGTGCGGAGACCGCTCAGGCCCCTCTGTGACATGGCGTGAGGGAAGGTTTGATTTGTCCCAGGTCTTGGTCATTTTCGTCCTGCTTCCTGCCGCCTAGAGCGCGGCCAATTGATCACGCGCGGCGACGAGCTTGGCCCGCATGGCCTTCAGTTCGCTTAGGCGCTGTTTTTGTTCTTCGACGACCTCTGGCGGCGCTTTTGCGACAAAGGACTCGTTCCCGAGGCGTTTTTCAAGTCCGACAATCTCCTTATCGAGCTTGGCAATACGCTTATCGAGACGCTCTTTCTCTTCGTCTTTGTCAATCAGATCCGCGATTTCAAGCGCAATGGTCGCCTCGCCAACAACTGACTTCACCGCCCCTGCAGGCGCCGCCTCGGCGAGCTCAAAGCGCTCTAGGCGGGCCAGGCGCTTAATCACATCACGGTGCGCGGCGAGCCGCGCGGCCGTCTGCGGGCTGGCATCAAGAAGGCTAGCCGGCACTTTGGCGCCAGCAGGCACATTCACATCCGCGCGCACGGAGCGAATGTCTGAGACCACATTCAACACCCAGTTCATTTCATCATTCGCGCCGCCATCAGTATAGTCAGACACGGGCCAGCATTGCTGCATCAGGAAACCGCTATCGCGATCGGCCGTTTGCTCCCATAGCGTCTCTGTGATGAAGGGTGTGAAAGGGTGGAGGATTTTCAGTATCTGGTCCAATGTCCAACCCAGGACAATCTGCGTTTCTTTTGCAGACTTTGAATCGTCGCCCTGCAAGATGGGTTTGGACAGTTCCAAATACCAGTCGCAAAATGTATCCCAAACGAAATGATAGACTGCCTCTGCCGCGTCATTGAACCGATAGTCAGCAACAGCTTCGGTAACCTGCGCGGCGCACGCATAGACGCCGCCCACAATCCACCTGTTGATCGGAAGCTGTAGTGATGGCGGCGAGATCTCCTCGCCGAAGACAGCGTCGTTCATTTGTGCGAAACGTGTCGCGTTCCAGAGCTTCGTGCCGAAATTGCGGTAACCGGCCACGCGATCGACAGACAGATTAATGTCCCGGCCTTTCGTGGCCATGGCGGCCAGCGTAAAGCGCAACGCATCTGCACCATAGGCGTCAAAGCCTTCCGGATAGCGTTTGCGGGTCTCTTTCTCGACCTGCGGCGCCTTCTCTGGTTGGCGCAGGCCTGTGGTGCGCTTCTGGACCAGTGTCTCGATGTCGATGCCGTCAATCAGATCGACCGGATCAATGACATTGCCCTCTGACTTCGACATTTTCTTACCACTCTCATCGCGAACGATGGCGTGGATGTAGACATGCTTGAACGGCACGTTGCCATCCTGGAACTTGATGCCCATCATCATCATCCGGGCGACCCAGAAGAAGATGATGTCAAAAGCGGTCACCAGCACCGCGCCCGG
>JBCCMX010000133.1:0-5675 GCA_039026135.1 Pseudomonadota bacterium
CTCTCGACCATGTGTGATCCACAGCTCTTCGGGGTCCACATCCTTGACGGTTGTGGTCAACTCGTCCCAGTCGGCATGGTCTGACAGAATAAGCGGCAGCTCGACCCCGCGCTGTTTGGCGCGCTGGCGCACACTCATCCAGCCGGACGCAAAACAGATCAGCGGGTCGGGAAACCGCCGTGCCCAGGCGGTGTTGAAACTGGCCGGGGGGCCAAGAACGATCTCGCCCTTGAACGCGTCACCGGCGCCGCGTTTGTCCTTGTCGAGCGTGGCAGGGCGCAGCGGCCCCAATGCCACGCCTTCTGTCTCATAAAGCGCGCACAGCTTTTCCAGCGCGCCGTGTATATAGATGGGTCGGTCCCATCCCGCATCTCGCAGCAGGGCGATGACACGCTGCGCCTTGCCGAGCGAATAGACGCCGACAAGATGCGTTTTCTCCGGGAACAGGGCGACGCTGTCGAGTAATTTCCTGATCTCGCCGCGATCATCGGGATGGCGGAAGACCGGCAGGCCAAAGGTCGCCTCGCTGATAAAGATATGCGTATCGGGCACCACTTCGAACGTGCGGCATGTGGGGTCTTGCCGGCGTTTGAAATCGCCCGTGCACACCATGCGCAGGCCTTTCCAGTCGACAATCACCTGCGCGGAGCCGAGAATATGACCGGCTGGCGCGAACGAGACGCGCACCCCGTTCATCTCGACATGTTCCCCGAAATCCAGCGCTTGCGGCGTGGCGGTGAAGCCCTCGCCATAGCGCGCGGCCATAATCGCGAGGGTGGCCGGGGTGGCGAGAACCGCGCCATGGCCGGCGCGGGCATGGTCGGCATGGCCATGCGTGACGACGGCGCGGTCAACCGCGCCGCGCACCGGATCAATGTAGAAATCACCTGGCGGGCAATACAGGCCCTTCGGGGTTTCGTGCAGCAAAAGGTCCGGCCGGATCATGTCTCTGACTTAGCGCGCCCTTGACCTTACGCAACCAGACGTGGCGTCATGTCTTTGGGCGCGGCCCGGCGCGTGTTATATATTGCAGAACAAAGACGATATGTTTTAGAGGAAGTCGCCAGATGCCAGCCGCCGCGCGCGTTCGCCCGCTTGATCTGTTTACCGCCCAGGAATGGGAACAGGTGCGCCATCGCAGCACGCTGATGGGGCTTGGCCTCATCCTGCATGTCTGGGGCGTAATCGCGCTTGCCATGGCGCTGTCCATCTGGTCGATCTGGTTTCTTCCAATCTCCGTTCTGATCATTGGCGGGCGCCAGCTTGGTCTCGCCATTATCATGCACGATGCCGCGCATGGCTGCCTGTCGACGAATGGACGCTTGAATGACTTTCTTGGCCAATGGCTTGGCGCCGCGCCGATTGGCGTCAACCTGAGGGATTATCGCAATTACCATTTGCAGCATCATAAATATGTCCAACAGCCCGAAGATCCCGATCTTGGCCTGTCGGCGCCATTCCCGATCACGCGGGCCTCGCTGCGGCGCAAGATCATTCGCGATCTGACCGGGCAGACCTTTTACAAACAGCGCCTGAACCAGTTTCAGAACGCGCTGGGGCTCGGCATTCGCCCGGGTCCGATGGCCGATCTGCGAAAGCAGGGCGCACGCCGCGCGGTGGTGCCTTTCGTGATTACCAATGCCATCCTGTTCAGTGTGCTCGCTGTTCTTGGTCACTGGTGGGCCTATTTTGCGCTCTGGCTCCTGCCCATGGCGACCTGGAATATGCTTGTCATCCGGATCCGCAATATCGGTGAGCATGCGGTGGTTCCCAGCAATGATGATCCTATGCGCCATGCCCGCACGACCAGGGCGAGCTTTATCGAACGCCTGCTGATTGCGCCTTATTGGGTGAACTATCATTGCGAGCATCACATGTTCATGCATGTGCCCTGTTACCGCCTCGGGCGCGCCCACCGCATTCTTGAGCGCAAGGGCCTGACGGAAAAAATGGAAATCAGCTCCGGCTATCTCGATGTCTTGCGTCAGGCGACCCGCCAGCCCGCCGCGCAAATGCCCGCTTAGCCCTCGCCGCGCGCCCGCAGCCAGACCAGCAGAAGCGGGATCCAAATCAGTGACAGGGTCAGCATGCCCTTGATCGCCTGATAGCCGATCCACCACCAGAAAAAGCGTTTCTTATTGGCGTTCAGCCATTCGATACCGCGCCGTGCCTGCGCGATCAGGCCAGGCGTCGTCTCAGTCGACATTTGGCACAAACGCGCCGGCTTTGCGCAAGCGCTTTTCAAGTTGCGGATGCAGGTCGGCATTGCTGCTCAAGATCGAGCCCGTCACCAGTGGATCGCCGCCATCAATCTCGGTCGTCACCCCGCCAGCCTCGCGCACCAGAACCATGCCCGCGGCAATGTCCCATGCTTTCAGGCCGCGTTCCCAGAAGCCGTCAAACCGGCCAGCTGCGACCCAGGCGAGATCCAACGAGGCTGAGCCATTGCGCCGGATGCCCGCCACCGCCGGGGTCAATGCGCGGATCTCTTTGGCAAAGGTCTCATGCGCCGCTTCGGCTTTGCCAATCCAGGGCGTGCCGGTGGCAAACACCGCCGCATCCATTTGCGTGCGAGCGGCCACGCGCAGTTTGCGCTGACCAAGCCAGGCGCCGCGGCCGGTTTCGGCCCAGAAAATCTCATTGCGCGGCACATCATAGACAACCCCGCAGAACAGTTGGCCCTCGCGCTCCAGGGCAATCGACACGGCATAGTGCGGCTGGCCATGCAGAAAGTTCAGCGTGCCATCCAGCGGGTCGACAATGAAGCGATTGGTCTTGTCGCTGCCGGCGACCAGCCCGCGTTCTTCCATCTCAAAGCCATAGCCTGGACGCGCCTTGGAGAGATGCTCGAAAATAATCTCCTCGGCGCGGTGGTCCGCATTGGAGACAAAATCGCCCGGCCCCTTTTTGGAGACCTGCAAATATTCCACCTCGCCAAAGTCGCGCGCCAGCGAGCGCCCGGCTTTGCGGGCTGCTTCGATGATCACATTGCCAAGGGCTGAAGGTTTGGACATGGGGCGTGTTCGGCCTAGTCCGCGCGGCGCAGATAAGTGCGGTCCGAGGTCTGGACAATCACTCGCTCGCCCACACCGATAAAGGGCGGAACGGTGACCCGCACGCCATTGTCACACACAGCCGGCTTGAAAGAGTTGGCGGCGGTCTGGCCTTTGACGACAGGTTCGGTTTCCTCAACCGTCAGCGTCACCTGATCAGGCACTTTCACGCCAATCGGCGTTTCGCCATAAAACTCGATCTCGACGGTCATGCCATCCTGCAGAAAGTCGCCATCCTCGCCGACAAAGTCCTTTTGCAGCTCGACCTGTTCAAACGTTTCCTGGTCCATAAAGGCATAGGCCTCACCGGCATCGAACAGATACTGATAGTCCTTCTGTTCCAGACGCACACGCTCAACCGTTTCATTCGCGCGGAAGCGTTCATTCGCCTTCGAGCCATTAAACAGATTGCGCATCTCCACCTGATTGAACGCGCCGCCTTTGCCCGGCTTGACGGCATTGCACTTCATGGCGCGCCACACGCTGCCATTGTGTTCAATCACCATATTCGGCTTGATTTCATTGCCGTTGATCTTGACCATTTGAAAACTCCGCACGTCAGTCTGGGCGGGGTAGCGGGGCCTGTCTGGGCGGTCAAGCGCGCGGCAGTGTTTCAGCGCAGGCTGGAGCGCTTTTCGCCGCTATGCTAATACGGCCTCTTATCGGCTGCGCAGACGAGGTATGGCCATGGGCGGACTATTTGGACGATTTCTCAGTTTTGAAGAACCGGTGGGCCCGATCCTGACGCGCCTGCTTTATTATTTCGGTCTGATCGCGATCATCTGGGGCGCGCTGCGGCTGATCTGGTTCTGGATCATGCGGATCGACAATGTGCCGATGACGGCGCTGTGGCAGATTATGCTTGTGCCCTTCGGCGCGGTCATCGCCATTATGGGCCTGCGCGTTGCGGCAGAGCTTGTCCTCGCCATCTTCCGCATCGACCAATCCACCTATGAACAGGTGACCGGCAAGACCGCCCCGCCAACGGAGCGGGAGTAGGGGGCGCCGGTTTGACTTGGGCGAGGCAGCCGCTCGCCTCCTAAGCCTCACCCTGAGCCTGTCGAAGGACGAGGCGGGGTTTTGGTCAGAGCGGCGCTTCATCCTTCGACAGGCTCAGGATGAGGCTAACGAATTGTAGCTTTGACGGCAAAGCAGACATTGGTTCAGCGTTCCAACCTCGCCCCACATCAGTCGCTGTTTCATTTACGATAAGCGCCTGTAATTCGGCGCTTATCGATTAGTAGACCTCACCCCATGGTGAGCCTCTAACCAATCTGCGTCAGCTCATGAACCCAGAATTTTTCAACGGCGCCATCTGTGGCTGACATATATGCCGCAAGGTGGGGCGCGCTCATATGAGTCTGCCAAAGTTCGCGAGATTCCCAATTTTCATAGAACATAAAATAAGCGGGATTTTCGTTATCCTGATGCAGATCGTATTGAAGACACCCTTCCTCGCCACGCGTCGTCTCAATTAGCTTTACCAACTCTGATTTCACGAGCTCAACTTTGTCAGCTTTCGCGAGAATGTTTCCAGTAATGGTGAGTTTACTCATGTCTTACGCTCCGGTCTTATGTGCTGACGTAGATAGCTAAACAGACAGACTTCACAAGTACGCACTATATTGAGTTATACATACAAAAATGATACTGTAATGAATGAGCAGATTCGATACATATGATTGCTCGCAAGGTTGCCCCGTTGAGGCGACCCTGGAGGTTATCGGCGGCAAATGGAAAGGGATCATCCTGTTCCATTTGCTGAATGGGACAATGCGCTTCAGTGAGCTACAGCGCGCTGCGGGTACGGTCACACAGCGAATGCTCACAAAACAATTGCGCGAGTTAGAGGCTGATGGCTTGATTTCACGAAAGGTCTATCCAGTCGTGCCGCCTAAAGTCGAGTACAGAATGACCGACAAAGGGCGATCGCTCGAACCGATACTGGAAGCAATGCGTGATTGGGGTGGCAAGCAATTGGCGGGCTGAAACCAAGACGTATGAGCGGCTTAAACTCGCCCCAGAACGGTCGCTTGCCGATTCGGGTGGCGACGCCGGCGCGCCCTAGCCGCCCGCCGCGTCCATCGCCGCGTCAATCACCTGGTTCAGTTTGGCGACGGCATCGGCCGGGCCGTCATGATGGTCCCAGACCCCGCTGGAGACGGCCAGAAAGTCGGCCCCCGCCTCAACCAGCGGGGCGGCATTCATGGGGGTAATCCCGCCAATCGCGACGCAGGGCAGGGTCAGAAACATCTGGCACCAGGACAGAATATCCGGCTCGGCGCGCACCGTGGCGGCTTTGGTCCCGGTCGGGTAGAACGCGCCAAAGGCGACATAGTCGGCGCCTGCCTCGCCCGCCATCATGGCCGCATGCCGGCTGTTCTTGCACGTCGCGCCGATGATGACGTCCGGGCCGACCAGCTCGCGCGCGGCGGCAATATCCATATCGTCCTGGCCGAGATGAACCCCGTCAGCGCCAAGCGCGCGGCAAAGCTGCGGGCTGTCATTGATAATCAGCGCAATGTCGCGTTTGGCGCAGATCGGCTGAACAGCCTGGGCAACACGGCGCGTGGCCGCGGTATCGATTGCCTCGCCCTGTTTCAGGCGCACTTGCAGGCTGGC
>JBCCMX010000134.1:0-5634 GCA_039026135.1 Pseudomonadota bacterium
GCGCCTGGCAACAGAAGCCTCCACCTTTTCCTGATCCACTGATTATCGATGCACAGCTGCCGCGACATCGCCTAAACAAGCCGATAGTACCGAAAACTCGTCAAGGCTGTTCATCACGTAATACTGGCGCTGCAGTTGCCGGTAACTGTATCGGCGCCTTACGATGTCCTTCAGATCAAAGGGATAACGCTTTGTGCCCGACGCAAGGGCATGATTTAGCTCCTTCACAGATGTCAAAATAGCCGCCCCAAAGACCTTTACATTGCCGTCTTCCAAAACCAGGCCCGTCTCTGCGGTGAACCAGAAGGTGCGGCTAAGCGCCTTTAGCACGCGGGCATTATCCGAATAGCGCTGAACCGCCTCGGCGTAGGCACTCAAGTACTGGCGATAGGATGGAACCGTCAGCATCGGCATATGCCCGAGCCAATCGTGGAATATGTCAGGATGGATCGTGAAGCTGGCTTCCGGTGGAGACCGCATGATGACCGAGAACGGATATTTTTTTTGCGACAGCAAATCAGCAAAATCCAGCTGTGACACAAGGCCAGCCACTGGAACTATTGTCCAGCCAGTCAGGTCCAGAATGCGGCAGCGGATCCTGTGATAGGCGGGAATCTCGGAAGACAGCCCAATGAGATCAATTCCCTGCCTGATCTCCGCACAAGCGTGAACCGCCACGTGCTCCTCATAGGCTTGCATAAGACGCGTCCATACAATTCTATCGTCACAGCTGTAATCTGCGGCAACAAAACGGGTATCGATCGTTTCACTCACAAGCGGGGGTCTTTCTGAATAGGACATGGGGGTTGTCGGGTTAACCGGGACGTGTTGACATTCTTTTGCGACGCGAACTTACCTGTCTTTGCGTGTCTGCACGATCCTATACCGTTGGCCTTTCTCCGTTACTATAATACAACTCGATCACTGAGTCTTCGTCTACGAACTGATGCCGGAATCGTGTCGGCAGTTTCTCAAAAATATTCCTTTCGGCAATTGTGGTCGGGTCGCAAGTGACGCGCGTGTGAATGTTCCATTCATTGGTTCCGGTGCGGTAAACAAGAACCGGTGTGCTCGCTTTGAAGTCAAACAAGCCGAACTCGACAAATTGGAGAAGTGAACGCGGCGCACCGTCGCGAGCTGGGTATTTCAGAAACGCCGATCCTTCCACATCCCGTTCCAGGACAAAATAGATGTTGGAGTCGCGCAACTCGATGGCATGCTTGGTCATGGTTTCGATCCATTTCGACAGCTCATCCTTATCGAGGTTCTTGGGGATCACGAAGTAGCGGTTGATCGTTACACCGTCTTCCGATTTGTTTCGGGTCATGCGATGATAGTATTCAAGGTCCTGAACCCACTCACCCAGTATTGTTGACCAACCGTAGAATTGGTCCCCCGGTTCCATCTGGCTCATCAGATCATAGATAACGCTGTATGTGCCATATATTGAATTCACATCGTAGGACTGCGCATGCGTTATATTCCGCACGCGGGACGCAAGATCGCCGGCAATGTCATGCAGACCTGTTTGATCAAGCCGCGCCTCGACGACAGACTGTATGTAAACGTCTGTTGCGCTGTCCTCCAGACGCTTGGCGGACTCAAGTACGCGATCGATCTTTTGATCACGCGTATAATTGATGCTCTCCATAACAATCGATTTGAAGACAATTGAGGCAACGAAGATAAGCAGGATCGGTACGTAATTGTCCTGGATAATTGGCTGGATAATTGTCTCTTGCTCTAGTGCATAAACAACATTCACGCTGAATATGATAACGAGAAAAACGAGATTCACCCAGTTGCGTGCGATAAACGACTTTGTTTGGTCCCAATCGAACACGGGCATAATCTCCTCAAGATCAACTCATTCAGATATACGAAGACGGAGTCGATGATTACAAGCGGTTTAAGCGCTGATCGGCAAAACCGCACATGTGTATTTGGAAGTGTATTTCAACGCACAAGATTCTCGCAACGTCGCAGAGTGCCTGGCATCATGTGTGACCAAAAAACATCGGAAAATCGCGATGAAATATGGTAAACAATGCCTAAAGATAACGCAAAAAGCACGAAACCGGACAAATCTGTTCGCCTGACGGAGGAAGCCCGTTGCTGAGGCGAAGACAAAGGGATATGAAACTGCGCATAGCTGGAGGCGGCCGTGACAGATTACATTGGTTATGAGGCTTTGACCCAAGCTGCCATGCGGGGGGTCGTGCGAGAAGCGCTGCGGCGCGCCGCGCAAAATGGCAAGCCGCCTGGCGAGCACCACTATTACGTCACCTTCCGGTCCAAGAGCCCGGGCGTCAAAATGGCCGATCATCTGGTCGAGCGTTTCCCCGATGAGATGACCATTGTCGTGCAGCACCAGTTCTGGGACCTGGAAGTGCATGAAGGGCATTTTGAAATTGTGCTGAAATTCAGCGGCGTACCGCAGCACCTGTCCATTCCATTTGCGGCGATGACGCGGTTTGTCGATCCGGCAGTGAATTTTGGCGTGAGCTTCGAAAAATCGGAAGACGAGAGCAAGGCAGAGATCGTCACCCCGACCGCCGATCACGCAGATGCTGAAACAGACGAGGCGGCGGCGAGCGAGAGCGGTGATACCGTGGTCAGCCTCGACGCGTTTCGCCGGAAATAACTCTTTATGACAGATCAAAAAGCGCCGCCCGCCCTGAGCGATGAGGACATGCTGGCGCGGTTTCAGAACTCCAAGAAGCGCCCGGCCTGCTCTGACATACTGGGCATGCGCGTTGTAGCCCTGAGCCAGGCCGACAAAAGCCTGACCATGGATTTTCAGGTGCCCGACAGTTTCGCCAATCCGACCGGGGCTGTACAGGGCGGTTTTATTGCCGCCTTGCTGGACGAAGCCATGGGCACGGTCTGCATCATGGCGTCAAATGTCACGATGACGGCCCCGACACTGGAGATGAAAATCTCCTACTTTCAGCGCCTGATGCCGGGGCCGGCGCGCGTGACAACACAGGTTCTCAAATGGGGTAAATCGGTCGTCTTTCTCGAGGCGAGCTGTTTTGATCCCGATGAAAGGCTTGTCGCAAAGGCAACCGCGACAGCGCTGCCGAAAGCCTTTATGCGTCACACGTCATGAGTGACATCAAAGATCCGGATGCGTTCTGGCGCGCCCTGCTCAGCCGGGATGATCTGCCGCCCGCGACCAAACTGATCGGCTTTGAACTGATCGATCTCAGCATTGATGCGGGCTGGTGCGAGGCATATTTTACCCTGCCGGAAGCGGCAACAAATCCAGGCGGGGTCGCCCAGGGCGGCTTTGTATCCGTGCTGCTCGATGAGGTTATGTCGCTCGCCGCATCGATTGTGCAGCCCCCGCCCGCCATGGCGCCGACACTTCAGATGACAACAAGCTTTATCCGCCCGGTGCAAACCGGCGTGCGCCTGAAGGGGCGCGGCGCGTTGATCCGGCGCGCGCGTGCGGCAAGTTTCACCGAAGGCTGGCTGTGGGACGATGACGGCATACTGCTCGCCCAGGCAACTGCCAGCTGCATCGGCCGGCCGCTTCCGAGCTGACCTAGTCCATCGCCGCGACACGCATAAAAATGCCTTCGCGTTCACCGACGCGCCGCTCAACCAGGAGCCGCGCAACCTGATGATCATCGACAAAGGCATTGCCGGTCACGCTGTCGAGCAGGGCCTTGGCGAGATTGTCAAGATCCATCCAGGGCGCATCGCCGGTATATTCCATCACGATATGCACATCGAAATCACCATGGCCCGGGCGCAGGGGCGTAAAATCCTTGCGGAAGAACTCCCGCAACAGGGTCTTGTAATACTTGGTCTGGGTGGTCAGGCCGAAGCAGCGGATTTCGAGCGCGCCATCATCGGCGATGCGCCCGCGCACTTTGCCATTTTTGATCCAGCCCTCCATGCCGGCTTACGGATAGGGCAAACGGCCAAGATCGCGGCTCTGCAGCGAGGTGATGTAGAGCCAGCCATCGCCCTCGATTGCGCCGGTCGTGACCGGATAGTCCGCGGCTGGATCCTGCAGCGTCTGCAGGACATTGCCGTCGATATCGATCTGGATGACGCAGCCATAGGCCCCCGCAGACAGGCGAAAGGCCTCTGGCAAACGGTAAGATAGCGCGCGCAAGAACGGACGCTGGGCGGTGGCATCGGCCTGGGCCGAGCGCGGCGCGGCCAGCCCGATCCAATAGGTCTGCTTGCCGCCGACAACCCCGCCGCGATTGATATTGTCCGGAAAGCCCGGAAGATTGGCGATCAGGGGCTCCATCGCGCCCTTGCGCGGGCCATCAATATAGATCTTGTCGACACTATACTCGCCCGTTTCAGCGACCAGAATACACTGGCTGTCAGGACACATCGCGACGCCATTGGAGAAACTGTATCCATCGGCCACAAGCGCTGTTTCTTCGGTGATTGGATCGTAAGACAGCACCCGGCCGGTTTTGCCATGTTCGGTGATTTCCAGAAGGCTGGCCGCGAGCGTGCTGCCGGCCGCCTTGGCACCGAATTTGGTGGACGCGTCAGAAAAATAGATCACCCCATTTTCGGCAATATCGAGATCATCAGCATAGACGATGGGCGCGCCTTCGAATGTGTCGGTCAGCACCGTCACGGTCTGTCCGTCCGGCGAGATTGACAGGAGCCCCTTAAAGGCATCGGCGACGATGAAATTGCCGTCTGCATCACGCTCCATGCCGAGCGGTGCACCGCCGGTTTCAGCAAAAACTGATGATGTATTGTCAACCGTGTCAACGCGGATAATCACGCCATCCTGCGAGGTGGTGTAGACGATCTCACGGCCATTTTCGGTTGCAACAACCACATCTTCGGGCCCGTGAAACTCGCCAATTGTCAGTCGCTCTAGCCCGGCAAGCCTTGTATTCGCCTCAAAATCGCCGGTGAAGCCGAGATCTTCCTGTGCATCCCATTTCTGCGGCGAGATCGGCACGGGCCAGAAGGCGAGGTATGCGATAAGCAAGAGCAAAACAGCGCCGGCAATTTTCAATGTGGTCTTCACGTTTTTATCCTCCCGTATCGTCGCCAAGCTAGAGGCGCGGCGCGCGGCCGTCGAGCAAATTGCGCCAGGATGGGCAAATCGATGCGGCTAGCCAGCCCAGCCGCCAAGCTCGCGGCGCACCACGTCTTCGATGACATCGATGCCGGGCTCAGTGTCATTGAGACAAGGGACAACCGAATAATTCTCGCCGCCCGCATCCATAAAGCTCTCGCGGCCCTCCATGGCGATCTCCTCGAGGGTTTCCAGACAGTCAGAAATAAAGGCAGGCGAGACCACGGTCAGGTTCTTGACCCCCTCACCCGGCAGCGCCTCCAGCGTCTTGTCGGTATAGGGTTTCAGCCATTCGGTCGGGCCAAACCGGCTCTGGAATGTCGTCAGCGCAAAATCCGGCGCCCAGCCGAGACGCTCTGAGACAAGCCGCGTCGTCTTGTGGCAGTGGCAGTGATAGGGGTCGCCCTTGTCGAAATAGGCTTTCGGGATGCCATGATAGGACATGAGGACCTTGTCGGGCGTAAAGTCGAGCGTTTTGAGATGCGCCGCGATACTGTTGGCCAAGGCCTCGATATAGACCGGCTGATCGTGAAAGCTTGCCGCGGTGCGCAGGGCGGGCTGCC
>JBCCMX010000135.1:0-5602 GCA_039026135.1 Pseudomonadota bacterium
ATGGCGCGCGCCGCAGGGCCGGACGAGGTCGTGCTTGCCCAGCATCAAGGCCAGCTGCACCCGACTTTCGGCCTGTGGCCGACGCGCGTGCGCGGCGAGGTGGAGAGGCTGGTGGCGACCAAGCGGCTGCGCGCGCTGCACCGGATCGGCCAGTCGCTTGGCGCGGTTTTCTGTGAGATTGAGGCCCCGGCTGAGGCCTTTTTGAATGTGAATACGCCCAATGACCTTGATCAGCTGTCGGGGCGGGCCTAGCCGCGTGCGGTGAGCCGTAGAAGATTGGCCATGACCTTCGAGAGGGTCAGCATTTCGGGCGACTGGTCGCCATAGCTGGCCGCCAGGCTGGCGCGCAGATTGTGCAGATCAAACAGGATCTCGCGCGCTTCGGCTTCTGCCACATGGCTCTGGATCCAGCCGACGCCGACAAGGCGCTGGCCGGATGTGACCTCTGCGACCTGATGCAGGCTGGTGGCAGGATAAAGGACAAGATCGCCGGCATCCGGTTTCAGGCGATGGGTCAGCCCGCCATGCTCGATCACCAGCTCGCCGCCCTCATAGGCGTCCGGCGGTGAGAGAAACAGCGTATAGGACAGATCTGTTCGCAGCGCGCCCATGAACGCATTGTCGATATGAAACCCGTAGCCGCCGCCGGGCCCCGTCTGGCTGATCAGGCGCGGCGAGAAGTGTTTGGGACTGGCAGCGGCTTTGATAACGGGGTGAGATTCGATGGCTTTTTGCAGGTGCTGGTCGACGGTTTCACCGAGCCGGGAGGTGAGGTCGGCTTGCCGATTGCGTTTGACCTGGCGGGCGGTTATCCCGGCCGTTTTGGCCCCGTCATGCCATTCAAGCCCGTCAATCAGGCCTGTGATCAGGGCAAGTTGATCGGCGTCGAGCAGATTTGACACGGTGACAAGCATGGCAGTCCTTGCGAATGATTCGCATCAGTGTATCACTCGCTCAGTTAGGGCAATCTATTTTGGAAGGCAATCAATGACACAGACTTATAAAAAGCTCGCCGGATTGGGGCTCAGCTCAGCGCTGACTGTTTCGCTGCTTTCGGCCTGTGGCAATAGCCAGGAGACGACGCCCGTGGCGAGTGAAGAGCTTGCTGCGCCTGTGCCGCCGGCGATGACCGGCGAAGGAGAAGGTGAGGGCGAAGGGGAAGCCGGGCACAATATGGAGACTTTGCCGGTTGAAAAGCGGGTGGCCTTCATGTCCGGCCACGTGCAGGCCGGGCTGGCCCTGTTCCGCGCTGGCGCACCGGATGAGGCCGCGCCGCACCTTCTGCACCCTGTGTCAGAGACCCATGAGGCCGAACGCGCCGGCATTGATGCGCTTGGCTTTGATCAGGAGATTTTCCTTGCCGTTTCAACGGCGCTGGAAGAAGGCCGGCCGGCAGACGAGATCGCGCCCCAGCTCGCGGACGCAGAAGCCAATATGGCGCTGATGCAGACCAATGCGGGCGGCGATCCGCTGGATGTCATCGCCTATCTGATGGACACGGTGTTTGAGGAATATCGCATCGGGGTCACCGATGGCGTGATTACTGATCCCGGCGAGTATCAGGATGCGTATGGCTTTACCGTTGTCGCCCTGGAGATTGCGGGGCGCATGGAAGGCGCCGACACCGCGCGTCTGATTGGTGAGCTGGAGACATTGCTGGCGCTCTGGCCGGAAGGTGGCCCGCTGGCTGAATCGACGCCGACGTCGGTCGCTGAGATTGTCGCGCAGACATCGAATGTGCATTTTGCACTCAATGCGCTGAGCCAGTAGCGGCCTGCCGCCGGGCACCCGGCGCAACGAGATCGTCTTCTTTCGCGCGCCGTTGCAAGGCTGGCCGACCTCAGGCAAAGCTCTGGCGCATGACCAGACTGGACAACGTTCTGCACATACTCGGCACGCTGATTGGGTTTGACACCACGTCGCGGCACTCAAATCTGCAGCTGATCGACTGGATTGAAGCTGAGCTGGCCCCGCTGGGCGCGCATCTGACCCGGATCGCGAACGCGGAGGGAACCAAGGCCAATCTCTGGGTGCGGTTCGGCCCGGACCTGCCCGGCGGGCTGGTACTGTCCGGACATACCGATGTCGTCCCGATAGACGATCAGGACTGGCAGACCGATCCATTTCAGCTGACCGAAGCGAATGATCTGCTTTATGGCCGCGGCACCGCCGACATGAAGAGTTTCCTTGCGCTATGTATGGCTTTTGCCCCTGATTTGGCGCGCATGAACCTCTCGCGCCCTGTTCACTTCGCTTTTTCCTATGATGAAGAAGTCGGCTGTCAGGGCGCGCCAGACATGATTGAGCGATTGGTTGCCGCAGACGCCCGGCCCGGCGCCGTCTGGGTTGGGGAGCCGACAAACTGGCAGGTCGTCTCCGGCCATAAGGGCATTGTGGTGATGGAGGTTGAGGTGACAGGCCGAGAGGCTCATTCCAGCCAGTCAATGCTGGGTGTGTCGGCGATCGCTGAAGCTGTCGACCTGATGGCCGTCCTGCGGGATATCGAGCGAGATCTCTCAGCGCGTTCAGACGCCGGCTCGCTGTTTGATCCGCCATATCCGACCTTGAGCATCGGTGAGGTGCGCGGGGGCACAGCGGTGAATATTCTGGCGCGCCATTGCACATTTTTATTCGATTTGCGCTGCCCGCCCGGCGACGATCCGGACGCGATCCTGGCGCCCTTTATCGCGGCGGCGGCGCAGGCTGACGAGCGGTTGCGGGCGCGGTTTCCAGAGGCGGGCGTCAAAGTGTCCAGGCTGTCCAATGTGCCGCCGCTTGCCCCTGACCCAGACAGTGCGGCAGAAACTCTGGTCAGGGCGCTGACCGGTGACAATGCGCTTCGGGCGGCCGCCTATGCAACAGAGGCCGGGCAGTTCCAGAGTGCAGGCATGGCGGCGGTCATCTGTGGCCCCGGCGCCATTGATCAAGCCCACACGCCGAACGAATTTGTCGCCAGGCGCGAACTTGAGAAAGGGATAGATATTTTCGAGGCGCTGCTGGCGCGTTTGGGTGCCTCGACAGCACGACATAAACGATGAAAAATCAAGACTATACATTTTCAGTCGCCCCGATGATGGATTGGACGGACCGGCATTGCCGGGCTTTCCACCGGACCCTGTCATCACGCGCGCTTTTGTGGAGCGAGATGGTGACCGCCGATGCGGTGATCCATGGTGACCGCGAACGGCTGATCGGCTTTTCGCCGGGCGAGCACCCGCTTGTTCTGCAGCTGGGTGGCAATGAGCCCGACAAAATGGCGGAAGCGGCGCGCATTGCAGAAAGCTTTGGCTATGACGAGGTCAATATCAATTGCGGATGCCCGTCCGACCGGGTGAAGGCCGGTGCGTTCGGCGCGTGTCTGATGCGCGAGCCGGACACGGTGGCGGCGTGCGTCGCGGCGATGATGGCGGCGACACGCATCCCCGTGAGCGTGAAGTGCCGCATTGCG
Organism: Pseudomonadota bacterium; assembly: GCA_039026135.1. Classification (GTDB taxonomy): domain Bacteria; phylum Pseudomonadota; class Alphaproteobacteria; order Caulobacterales; family Hyphomonadaceae; genus Henriciella. The sequence goes on from JBCCMX010000135.1 coordinate 3,449, forward strand.
ATTGACGAGGACCCGCCGCGCGAGACCCTGTTTGGCTTTGTTGATCGCGTGGCTGATGCCGGTTGCCGAGTGTTTACCGTGCATGCGCGCAAGGCCTGGCTGAAAGGTCTCTCGCCGAAGGAGAATCGCGAGGTGCCGCCGCTCGACTATGAGCTGGTGGCTGAACTGAAGGCGACCCGGCCGGATCTTGAGATTATTCTGAATGGTGGGCTGACCTCGCTGGCGGCTTGCCGCGATCAGCTGGCCCGGTTCGATGGCGTAATGCTCGGGCGGGCCGCCTATCAGAACCCGGCCCTGTTGGGGCAGGTGGATCAGGCCGTGTTTGACGCGGGCGCACCAATTGTTACCCCGTTTGAGTCGATTGCCCGCTTTCGGCCTTATATGGCCGCGCGGCTGAGCGAGGGTGTCAGGCTGTCGGCCATGACGCGGCATATGCTGGGACTGTTCGCCGGTCAGCCCGGTGCGCGCCAGTTCCGGCGGGTGCTGAGCGAGAAGGCGCCGCGTCCTGGTGCAGACCTTACAGTGCTGGACGAGGCGCTCGAGGCCGTCGGCGCGCTTGCTTAGCGGCGCCCATAGGTAGAGTTACTTATCCCAAAGCCGAATAGATCTTATATGGATGAGAATGGTTCTGTTGGGGGAACCAGTCCTTATTTCGGCCAGAATTGAGGCGTTGAATAGGTTAACAAGATACGTTCGACAAAGATGCAGGGGTGATTGTGATGGGAATTGTAAGACGCATTTTAGTGGCTTTGGCCGTGTTGATTTCTCCGCTGGCTGTGCAGGCTGAGGAGATCACGAGCGCTGAGCAATTAATCGAAGTGACCATTTCCGATTTGAAGACGGTCGAAGAGACACAGATCGCTGAGGCGCTGCTGGCGCATGTCAATACGCCGGCGCTGGCGAGTTTTGTTCTTGGAAAATACAAGAGAAGCATCAGCCCTGAAGATCGCGCCCGGTTTACCGACGCCGTCGACGCCTATCTTCACAAGCAGATCGAGAACAATGCCGATCAGATTGCCGGTGTGGACATCGAGATTGTTCGCAGCGACAAGCGTGGCCGTGACGCGATTGTCACGACGCGTGTCGAGGCGGAGGGCGAGGACCCGTTTAACTTGCGCTGGCGCGTGGTGAACCGCGAGGATGAATGGTTCGTGGTTGATCTGGAATTTGCCGGCATCTGGCTTGCCATTGAGCAACAGGCGCAGGTCAAATCCATTCTTGATCGCCCGGGCGCCGACATTGATGACGTGATCGCCCAGTTTGGTTGATCACTTGCCCAGCTTGTCAGCCTGAGCGGCCACGCTTAAGCGGCAGGGCATGGACGCCATTATTGCAGATTATGGCCTGTTGATCGGTGCGCTGGTCGCCTGCGGCCTGTTCAGCGGTCTGGTCGCGGGTCTGTTTGGTATTGGCGGCGGAGCGGTGATCGTTCCTGTATTGATTATCCTGTTTGAAAGCCTTGGCTTTGACAGCACCGCATCGCACGCCGCCATCGCCACATCGCTGGCGACGATCATCCTGACATCGTGGCGCTCGGTCATGGCGCACCACAAGCTTGGCGCGGTGGACTGGACGATTGTGCGCGCATGGGCGCCTTGGATCATGCTGGGCGCGATCCTTGGCCAGCTTGTGGCCGGCCAGCTGTCAGCCAATGTGCTTAAGGGCATTTTCAGCTTGCTGGCCTTTGGCCTGGCCGCGCAACTCTTCTTTGGCCGCCCTGGCTGGCGGCTGGGTACGCAGATGCCGAGCGGGGCGGCGCGCGCCGGACTTGGCACCGGCATTGGCGGCCTGTCTGCGATTATGGGCATTGGCGGGGGCACGCTAGGGGTCAGCCTGATGACGATTTTTGGCCGGCCGATCCATCGCGCAGTTGCCACAGCGGCGGGTTTCGGCATTGCCATCGGCCTGCCGAGCGCGGTGACGGCGGTGTTGACCGGTTGGGGTGTTGAGGGGCGCCCGCCCTTTTCGCTGGGCTATGTCAATCTGGTCGCGTTTGGTTTGATTTCGGCTTTCACCGTCATCATGGCGCCGGTCGGGGCGACGCTTGCCCATCGCCTAGACGCGGCGCTACTAAAGAAGATGTTTGCGGTTCTGCTGACGATTGTCGCGATGCAGCTCGGCCTCGATGCTATTGGCGGATAAGCATCCGGTCGC
>JBCCMX010000136.1:0-5587 GCA_039026135.1 Pseudomonadota bacterium
CACCACAGGTGAGATGATCATGGCGAGGGCCTGGATACTCGCCGATGCGCCGTGCAGTTCGCCCTGCGCGTTTTTCGGCGTCACATTTGACATGATCGTATTCACCGCCGGGCCGACAACCCCGCCAAGCGCGGAGATGGGAATCACCAAATAGGCGATCCAGCCAAGGCCTGCAAAGGCGAAGGCCGTAAAGGACACCACGTTTATCACATAGCCAAACAGGGCTGTCCGGATCGCACCGATCCGCTTGATGAGCCAGCCGGTCAGCCCGCCTTGAACGAGCGCGCTGCCAATGCCAACGACGGTTAGCGACAGGCCGATTTCCCAGGCTTGCCAGCCATAGCGGATATCACCGTGAAAGTTCCAGGTCGCCGGATAGACCGAATGGGCGAGGGCGAATATGCCCACGGCCAAGATGAACCAAACCACGTGCGGCAGTTTACGGAAGTGTTGGAACGCACCGAACGGATTGGCCCGTTTCCACTCAAAGGGTCTGCGTTCTTCGGGCTGGAGCGACTCCGGCAGGAAAAAGTAACCGTAGATAAAATTGATGCCGGCGAGCGCGGCAGCGGCAAAGAAGGGCGCGCGCACATCAATCAGGCTGAAGGCTGCGCCAATCGCCGGTCCGATAATAAAACCGATGCCAAACGCTGCGCCGACCATGCCGAAGGCGGCGCCGCGATTTTCCGGTTCGGTCACATCGGCTATATAGGCGTTCGCTGTCGAATAAGTCGCCGACGATAGGCCCGACAGCGCGCGTCCGAGAAATAAAAGCCAAAGCGTATTAGCAAGGCCCATGATCACGAAGTCGATGGCCAGCGTGGCAATCGAGACCAGCAAGACGGGCCGGCGCCCAAACCGGTCCGACAGGTTGCCAATGGTCGGCATGGCCGCAAAGTTGAAAACCGCGAAAGTTGCGGTTAGCGCGCCGCCCCAGGCGACCACTTCCTCGGCGCTCAGCTCGGTCACCTGTTTCAAAAGCTCAGGCATAACCGGAACGATGATCCCAAACCCCATAAGATCGAGCGCGACGGTCACAATCACAAACATGAAGGCGTTCTTGCCGTGTTTGCGTCTCGGCGGTGGCGGGATCGTCATAGACTGGCTTTGGCGCCAGCTGCCAATGGGGTCAAGGTGACAATCGGGGCTGGCCCGTCACAGATGCAAGCGGCGGCCCGCGTGTCAGTCGGCCGACACCGCCGCGAATGCCCGGCCAAGTTCGCGGTAATATGTCACGCGCGCCATTTGCTCTGGCGATAGATCCCGGATGCGTCCCTGCCCGCGCAAGCGTTTCGGCGACTGACCCTGATGTGCGATCGTCATCATGTCAGCCCACAACAGCGCCGGCAGTCCGCCGCCCGTGACGCCTGACATCGGCGTGTCGTCATCGTTTCCGGTCCACACCCCGCCGAGCAGATTGGCCGTATAACCGATAAACCAGGCGTCGCGTGAGGACTGGCTTGTGCCGGTTTTACCCGCAACCGGCCAGCGTTCGATCGCCGCGTTCTGCCCTGTGCCGTCCGTCACAACCTTGGTCATCATGGCCGTCATTAGTTCAGCATGATCGCGCGAATAGACCCGCGCTGGTTCATAGTCCGGGCGCTGATATAGCGTCTTGCCGCGCGAGGTCTCAACCTTCGAGACAAGATACGGATCAACGCGAATTCCCCCATTCATAAAAGGGCCATAACCACGCGTCAGATCCCAGAGTGTCATTTCCTGGCTGCCAAGCGCGATGGAGGGTAGGGGCTCCATATCCGCGCGCAGCCCGAACTTCGTCGCCAGCGCGATAATCTTGTCCTCACCGGCCTCTTGGCCGAGCACAGCCGCGACCGTGTTGAGCGAGTCGCGCAGGGCCTCAGTTACGGTGACGGGACCCATATAGTCCCGGCTGAAGTTTTTCGGGCGCCAATCATCAATCTTGACCGGCTCATCAACGCGCACGTCGTAAGGTCCCACGCCAGCCTCCAGCGCCGCTGCAAATACGAAGGGCTTGAATGCAGAGCCTGGTTGTCGCCGGGCCATGGTCGCGCGGTTGAACTGGCTGATCTCATAGTCCCGGCCACCATAAAGCGCCAGAACCTGGCCGGACGTGTTCAGGATGACAGCGGCCGCCTGGCTTGCATTGGCCGTCTCACCATCCGCGTCCATGCGACTTTCAATCGCCTCTGTCACCTTTGCCTGCAGGGCCGGATCGACCGTCAGCGTGATCACAAGATCATCGGGCAGCGCCGGAAGCAGTTGCGAGGTCGCCTCAGTGGCCGCATCAAGCAGATAGCCGAGTTGCGGGTCACTCTCCGGATTGTCGGAGAGTGTAACCTCTGTCTCGATCGCGAGCGCGGCGCTTTCCTCGGTCACAAAGCTCGCATCGACCATTTGTCTTAGCACATAGCGCTGGCGAACCTTGGCATCCTCAATATTCTTGTTCAGCGCCAGCCGGGATGGCGCCTGTGGAAGGGTGGCCAGAAGCGATGCCTCGGCCAGTGTCAGGTCCTGCGGGTCTTTACCAAAGTAAAAGCGCGAGGCGGCGCCAAGACCATAGAAGCCGGACCCGAAATAGACCCGATTGAGATAGAGTTCGAGAATTTCAGACTTGGACAGGCGCTTTTCGAGCTGGCGCGCCAGGCGGATTTCCTGGACTTTGCGTTTCAGGGTCTGGTCGCTGCTCAGAACAAGGTTCTTGACCAGCTGCTGGGTCAGCGTTGACGCGCCGGACACCGTCTCACCGGACAGTGTATTGGAGATCAGAGCGCGGACCATGGCCTGGGTATCGGCGCCATCATGTTCGAAAAAGCGCTTGTCCTCTGCGGCGATAAAAGCGCGGGGCACATGGGGCGGCAAATCGTCCAGCCGCACGGATCGTCCATAGCGCGGCCCGCGAATGCCAAGCGTCGTCCCGTCCGGTGCCAGAAACTCGATTGCCGGGTCGCGATTGGCTTCCCACAGCTCGATTGTCGGCGGCAAGCTGGGCATGCCGCGATAAAGGCTTTGCCAGTAAAGCCAGCCCCAGATCAGGGCCACAAGGGAGACGATGGCCACCGTGATCGAACCATATTTCAGGATCGGGCGATGGCTCAGAAGGCCCGGACGGCTTGCCGCACGCGGCGCGGCCAGGGTCTGAGCAGGCTTTTTCAGCCCGGCTTTTCCATTACTCGCCTTCACACCTGTCTCCGGTCTGATTGGACCTGCGCCTTATTGCCTGCAGAATGCGGCGGCGTGAAGGCGCTGCAATCAGTATGTGCGACCGAAGACTCGCGTGAAAATCTCGTCAACACGCGCGAAATGATAGTCGAGATCGAACAGGCCCTCGAGCTGTGCGTCGCTGAGATGCGCGGTGACTGCCGGGTCCTGCTTCAAATGATCAAGGAAAGGCCCTTCACCGCCCCAGGTCTTCATCGCATTCGACTGGACCAGACGATAGGCATCTTCGCGGCTGACGCCGGCCTCCACCAGCGCCAGAAGCACGCGCTGGGAATTATGCAGCCCGCCGAGCTGGTTCAGGCTGCGCATCAGGTTCTCTGGGTACACCACCAGTTTCTCGACAACGCCGGCCAGGCGATGCAGGGCAAAGTCAAGATGAACGGTCGTATCAGGGCCGATACCGCGTTCGACGGACGAATGCGAGATATCGCGCTCATGCCACAGGGCGACATTTTCCATGGCCGGGATCACCGCCATGCGAACCAGCCGGGCAAGCCCCGTCAGGTTTTCTGTCAGCACCGGATTTCGCTTGTGCGGCATGGCGCTAGAGCCCTTCTGACCTTTGGAGAAGAACTCCTCGGCCTCCAGCACTTCGGTGCGCTGAAGATGACGGATTTCGGTGGCAAGGCGCTCAATCGATGAGGCGATCACGCCCAGTATGGCAAAGAACATGGCATGCCGGTCGCGCGGGATAACCTGCGTTGAAATGGTTTCAGGCGTCAGACATAGCTTTTCAGCCACATAGGTTTCAATGCGCGGGTCGATATTGGCAAAGGTGCCGACCGCGCCGGAAATAGCGCAGGTTGCGACCTCTTCACGGGCGAGTTCCAGGCGATGGCGGTTGCGCGCGAACTCGGCATGGAATGTCGCGAGTTTGACGCCGAACGTTGTCGGTTCGGCATGAATGCCATGACTGCGGCCAATGGTTGGCGTCAATTTGTGCTCGAACGCGCGCGTCTCAAGGGCGCTAAGCACGCGGTCAATGCCGGTCAGCAACAGGTCGGCGGCGCGAACCAGTTGAACATTGAGGCACGTATCCAGGACATCAGACGATGTCATGCCCTTGTGCAGAAACCGCGCGGGCTCACCGACATGTTCGGCCACATTGGTCAGGAAGGCGATAACATCGTGTTTGACCTCAGCTTCGATCTCATCAATGCGCGCGACCTCAAAGGCTGCTTTGTCGCGCACGGCCGCGCTGGTTCCGGCGGGTATCTGGCCGAGCTCTTCCATCGCTTCGGCAGCCAGTGTCTCGATCTCCAGCCAGATGCTGTACTTGCTCTGCGGTGCCCAGATGGCACTCATTTCAGGTCGGGCATAACGCGGGATCATGGCAAGCTTTCTGTCTGTCTATGTCGCGGATATATCGGGCGATTCTGCTCTTCGCAATTCGCAAGCTGCCCCAGCAGCCACCTGTTCAGGTAAACGAAAAGTCCGGCATCCATGCCCGCAGCAGCGCCGATTTCTGTTTGACGTCGCTGGTTGCTTCCTGCGGTGTGCGTTTCAAGAAGCGGATCCGGTCGCCGGGGCGAACCTGGCCCAGCATATGACGGTCGCACAGAGCGACCTGCGCGATACGCGGATAGCCGCCAGTTGTCTGGGCATCGCACAGCATGATAATCGGCTGGCCGTTTTCCGGGCACTGAACCGTGCCTGGAAAAACAGCGGCGCTGGTCATCTTCCCGTCTGATCGTGGATCAAGCTGTGGGTGCTCCAGGCGCAGGCCCATCCGGTCGGCGAGACGCCCGACTGTAAAGGACTGCTCAAACAGCGCGGCCCGACCGGGTTTATCCAGCACCGATATCTCCGGGCCGGATGTGGCGCGAACCGACCAGGAGCTTCCAATATAGGGGCGCAGGTCGTTTGGTGTCGGCAAAGAGGCACCCGGCGCGGCAGATGGCCCGATGTCGAGCGTGTCCCCGGCTTTGAGAGCGCGTCCGTCTCGTCCGCCAAAACCGGCCGGCAAATATGTTGACGTGCTGCCGAGGATCTCATCGCCGACAAACCCGCCGGCTGCGGCAAGATAGGTGCGCATGCCGCGCGCCGGCGCAGCGATATCGAGACGTTGTCCCGGCGCTATCGTTAAGGCTGTGTGGAAGGGGGCGGGCGCGCCGTCCAGTGTCGCAGAGGCTTCGGCGCCGGTGAGAGCGAGGTGGAGCCTTTGTTGGGCAGTGGCTGAGAAGCGGCCAAGCGTGATCTCAATTGCAACATGTCCGACCGGATTGCCGACCAAGCGGTTGGCGAGTGCCATAGAAAGCGGATCGGCTGGCCCACTCCACGGAACACCCATATGCCGAAGCCCTGTACGCGCGGCGCCCTGCAATGTGCTTTGCAGCCCGGCCTTCAATACGGCCAAGGTCATACGGCCAGCACGGCGTTGAACCGC
>JBCCMX010000137.1:0-5469 GCA_039026135.1 Pseudomonadota bacterium
GCAGCATCTGGCGCTGAGAGCGGACAATCTTGTTGATCGTCTCGATCATATGCACCGGACTACTGATGGTGCGGGCCTGATCGGCAATGGAACGGGTGATCGCCTGGCGGATCCACCAGGTGGCATAGGTGGAGAATTTATAGCCGCGGCGATATTCGAACTTATCGACCGCCTTCATCAGGCCGATATTGCCTTCCTGAATGAGATCGAGGAATTGCAGGCCGCGATTGGTGTATTTCTTGGCGATGGAGATGACGAGACGCAGATTGGCCTCGACCATTTCCTTCTTGGCGATGCGCGCCTCGCGCTCACCTTTCTGGACGCGCTGAACAATCTGGCGATAATCATCAATCGGGATGCCGATTTCCTGCGCGACAGACTGAATTTCTGCGCGGATGTCTTCAATCTTGACCGCCTCGCGGGTGGCAAACCGCTCCCACTTTTTCGACATGGCCGAGACATCATCGATCCAGGTTGGATCAAGCTCACGGCCAAAGTAATTCTTCAGAAATTCTGAGCGCGGCACGCCATGCGCATCAGCCAGGCGCATCAGCTGCCCCTCAAGGCCCATCAGCTTCTTGTTGATCGCATAAAGCTGCTCAACCAGCGCCTCGATCCGCGCATTGTTGATGTGCATCGTCTTGAGGTTTTCAACGATGCCAACCGAGAGATCGTCATAATTCTGCTGTGACTTGGGCGTCAGGCCTTTACCGACCAGGCGCGCATCAACCAGCTTTTCCTGCAGCTTGCGGAACTTGGAGAAGGAGCTTGCCATCTCATCAAGCTTTTCGATCACGCCATCGCGCAGCTCACCTTCCATGGCCGACATGGACATGGCCGCGCCTTCTTCCTCATCCTCGCGTTCCTCGCGGGCGTGGCGCTCTTCGATGGTCTCATTCTCACGCTCTTCGGCGAGCGCCTCTTCTTCCTCTTCATCCGGCTCGGGCGCCGGATTTTCCGCCCCATAGGTCGCTTCAAGGTCAATCAGATCGCGCAGCAGGATCCGCTCATTGATCAGTTCGTCGCGCCAAACCATCATCGCTTCAAAGGTCAGCGGGCTTTCGCACAGGCCCCGGATCATGGCATCGCGGCCCGCCTCGATCCGTTTGGCAATCGCAATCTCACCCTCGCGAGAGAGCAGCTCCACAGAGCCCATTTCGCGCAGATACATGCGGACCGGATCATCGGTGCGGTCAGACCCGCGCGCATTGCCTTTTTTGACAACCGCGCCCTTGTCTTCATCGGTCTTGATCAGCGCGCCCTTGGCGGCAGATTCGGCCTCTTCCTCATTCTCGACAACAGACACGCCCTGCTCTGACAACATGGCCATCGTGTCTTCGATCTGATCGGAAGACAGCTCATCAGCGGGCAGAATCGCGTTCAGCTCTTCAAGCGTAACAAAGCCCTTGGCTTTGGCCGCTTTCATGAATTTTTTGACTTTGGTGTCGCTTAAATCAAGGACAGGGCGGTCTTCAACCTCGACCCCGGTTTCTTTCGCCTTGGCTTTCGCCATGAATTGCTCTCCCGTCGCTGCGCCGAAACGCAGTCTTAAAACTTCAATCCGTCAGACCCAATCAATCCTGATCAGCCTGTTCGGCAGCCTCGTTGAGGCGCGCTGTGCGGGCCTGACGTTCTGAAACCAGTCTATGGCGCCGTCGCGCGTCTTCAACCGATGCAAATGCATCGCCAGAAACAGCGGCGGGCCGGTCCAGTCCGTCCGAACGTGCATATTGCTCCAAGGCGATCAGCCATTCCCGCTCCTCTGGCCCGCCCGGGGCAATCTCTGGGACGTCGGGATACGTTTTTAGCAAGTCAGCAGCGCGCGATAATCCACAGTCCAGTAAATGGTCGCACAGGGCCGCGCGGTCAACACCTGATTGTGCATCAATTTGAGCCAGAAGCCCGTCACGAATGCCCGCCACGGCCGGATCGGGCAAATCGGCGAGCACCAGAGCTTCATAGCCGAGCTCGGCGAGATGCGGGTTCAGCACGGCTCGCACGACAAGGCCTAGGCCGCGTGTCTTGGCCGGCGCGCCGGCCTTGAGCTGATCGGCTCCGGGGCTGCTGGTGCGCGGGGAAGAACGGTTCGCCGACCGCATCGCCCAAAGATGGTCGCGCATTCGGGCTTTCAGCTCGCGCTCATAGGCGGCCTTCACAGCGCCGCTTTGTATGGCCCCAGCGGCCTGCATAAGGCGTTGCTCCAGGCCCGCCTGGCGCTCTGGCGTATCGAGCGGTTCAATGTCGCGCTCGCGCCGCCACAATACCTCGACCAGGGGCAGCGCGGCATCCAGCGCGCCCGCCATCGCCTCGCGTCCCTGCTCCCGGATCAGATCATCGGGATCCATGCCGTCGCTCAGGAGACAGAAAAACACAGACCGCCCTGGCTGCAGGCCCGGCAGCGCCCGCTCAATTGAGCGATAGGCCGCGCCAAGGCCGGCCCGGTCGCCGTCAAAGCACAGCACCGGTTCCGGCCCGGCGCGCCAGAGGAGGCCAAGCTGGTCTTCGGTCAGTGCGGTGCCGAGCGGGGCGACCGTATGGCCAAAGCCCGCCTCGCAGAGCGCGATGACATCCATATAGCCCTCACAGACGATCAGCCCGCCCTCATCCGTGCCGCCAAACGCCTCACGCGCGGGCTTATAGCGGTAGAGCACTTTTGATTTGTGGAAGAGTTCGGTGTCGCTGGAATTGAGGTATTTGGGCTTGGCATCGGGCTCAAGCGCGCGCCCGCCAAAGGCGATCACCGCGCCGCGCGCATCCTCGATCGGAAACATCAGCCGTCCGCGAAACCGGTCATAGGGCTCGCCGCCACCCTCTTTTTCCACCGCAAGGCCCGCATCAATAATCTCGCGCATGGAAAAGCCTTGCCCCTTCAAATGCTCCAGCGTTTTGCGCCAGTCATTCGGGGAATAGCCAAGGCGATACCGGCCCCAGCTTGATGCCAGCAAGCCGCGCCCTTCGAGATAACGGCGCGCGTCGGCCCCTTCAGAAGCGCGAAGACACGCCTCATAATAGGCCGCCGCGGCCTCGCAGGCGGCGATCAGGCGCTGGCGCTTATCATACTGTTCCTGACTTTCCGGCGTTGCCTTGGGCAGGGCCATGCCGGCCTCATCTGCGAGCTTTTCGACCGTCTCCATAAAAGACAATCGTTCTGTCTCCATCACAAAGGAAATGACATCGCCGCCCATGCCAGAGGAGAAGCATTTGAAGATCTTCTTTTGGTCATTGACGTAGAAGCTGGGCGTCTTCTCATTGGTAAAGGGCGAGAGCCCGACCCATTCCTTGCCCTGCTTTTTCAGCTTCACCTTGCGGCCAATAATATCGGACGGGCGCAGGCGGGCCTTCAGCTCGTCAACAAAACCATCGGGAATGCGAATCTGCGCCGCCATTAGCGGAGTATAGGCCGAGCTCCGGGTCAAGCGCTAGGGGGTTACGGCAACCGGAACCGCTTGCTGTTTTGTCAAAACAAGAGACGAAGCAGGCGTCTTACCTGGGCGAGTTTACGACTCTCGGAAAATATCCGCGACCGGCGCCGGAGCACATATCAGACATCGTTGATCAAACGCGCACGTGTCGCCACTGTGAAACAAGACACCTGAGTCAAAAGACGCCTCATTTTGACTAAGTAGTCAATTTAAGTTGACCAAATAGTCAAAATGATCTATCCAGCCTTTCAGAGAATGGGCTGCGAACGTTCGGAAACGCAAAAATCCCGCATGAAAGCGGCAGTGCTTTGAGACGTTCAATCAGCTCTTTTTTTGAAACAAGGGAGACTGGAAGATGATCACGACGGAACAGACAGAAGACACCGGCTTCAAGCTCGCCAGGCCAATCGAGGCGAGCGAGGTCGACCATTACAATGAGTATGGCTTCGTACACCTGAAAGGCGTCCTGCACCCCGACTGGGTGGCGGCGGCCGAAGCGGCCTATACAGAAGTTATGACCGCTGATCCGGAGATCGTGCAGCATGCCGATCTAGGGGCAATGGCTGACATGATATCAAGCATGGGCGAGAAAACGTTGGACGGCGAGACGGCCCAATCGGCTGAGGCGAAAGCTGAGCCGACCGGCAAGTTCTGGGTTCGGACATTTAACTGGTCTAAAGTCGACAGCCTGGCCGACATTTCCATTCAGAGTCCACTTCCGGAGCTGGCGGCAAAATTGATGGATGCAACGCGCATCAATTTCTATGGCGATCAACTTTTCCTGAAAGAGCCAATGTCGATCCGCCGAACCGCATTTCACCAGGACGCGACCTACTTCCACCTCGAGGGCGAACAATGCTGTACAATGTGGATTCCGCTCGACAAGGTCGACACCGAAAACTCGACCATGGGCTATGTGCGGCGATCGCATAAAGGGCCGCTATACCTGCCCAATATGTTCATATCGCAAACGCCTATGCCCGGATCGACGGGGCATGAACAACTTCCAGACATCGAGGGCAACGAAGAAGACTATGACATCGTCTATTGTGAAGCCGAGCCTGGCGATGTCATCATTCACCACGTTCGCACGCTTCATGGCGCGACGGGCAATACGAGCCCCACACGTCGGCGACGCGCGATTGGGCTAAGATATATCGGCGATGATGTTCGCTATTTTGAGCGCGATGGCGCGCCGCCTGACTCCCCAAAAAGCCCGCATCTTCACAATGGAGATGCTATGGACAGCCCTGAATTTCCCATAGTCTGGACACGAGAATCTGGATATCTGGGGTAGGTAGACAGGTCTTGGTACAGCAGGTTTTTCAGGAATACATGGACACTGTCAGTCAACCGCTTGACGCTTACAAGAAACGCCGCAGAGCAACGCGAGAACGTTTGGTGACAGCTGCCAGATCGGTTATGGCCTCGAAAAATATCGAGGCCGTCACCATAGACGAGATCACCCAAGTCGCCGAAGTCGGCAAAGGTAGCTTTTACAATCACTTCAAATCGAAAGAAGAGCTGTTTCTGGCCACACTGGATGATGTCCTTGCCGGAATTTTTGAGCATATCACCGCAGCCATCAGGAATATCGATGACCCTGCTGAAGTCTTGTCGATTGCGATCCGGTTGCACATTAAACTGGCGACGGCGGACCCGGGGATTGGCCGGTTACTTGTCAATGCGCCCACGAGTTTGGACTTTTTCAATCGATATGCAGACCCGATCATCCATCAAACAATTGACAGCGGCGTGGAGAGCGGGCGGTTCGAGATCAGCGACCGGGACCTGTTCTTTACGCTTTTGACAGGCGGTTTGAGCGCCACATTGCTGGGTCAATTGGATGGAAAGCTCGGTAAGGCAACAGAAGTGGAATTTGCCCGTTTCGTCCTGTTGATGGCCGGTTTGGATCGACGTGATGCTGATGCCGTTGCGAACAAAGACGTGCCCGATATTTAACGCCGTAAGTGTTTAGAAGCAGGCCGCCGCCGGCTCCCCTCCCTACTCGGCCAAAACGCCGCTTTCGCTGCCGCTTGCAGCACCC
>JBCCMX010000138.1:0-5436 GCA_039026135.1 Pseudomonadota bacterium
CGGGCATTTTATGAAAGTCCTGCAACACCTGCATCTTGATGCCCCTTGATGGTTGTCGCTGCATACCTAATCCGTTACATCCCGCCCATTCAATCCTTGGGAGTTAATTGTGGAAAACACACCAGCCAATCAAGAACCAGCCCTTTCCGGCAATGTTATGTTTTACAAGAATCCACAACCGCTATCGCCGGAACAGCATGGTGGTCTGGGTGTCAAACAAATTGACCAGCCATTTGGCTTTTTGCGTGAAGCGCATGCGGTGCCTGTTACTGTGACAGAATTCGGAATGGGCGGTACGGCCTACCCGATCATTTTTGTCGGCAATGATTATGCCCCTGTTGCTGTTATGGGTGTGCGTCAGAATGAGAACCTGTTTGTCGACGAAGCGGGTAAGACAGATCAGGACTTTTACGTGCCTGCCTTTGTGCGCCGGTATCCGTTCGTCTTCGCGAATGATCAAGATGCTGACCGGCTCCTCCTTTGTGTTGATCGTGATGCGCCGATGGTTTCAAACCAACCGGACGTTCCTTTCTTCCAGAACGGGGAAGCGACCGAGTTCACGACCAATGCCATTGAGTTCTGCAAAGAGTATGAGCGTCAGCGTCGTGCGACGGTTGAATTTATCAACCTGATCAAAGAGCTCGGTCTGTTCGAGCAGAAGACGGTTGCCTTCCAACCGCGTGATGCGCAGGGCCAGCCGCAAGGCGACCAGCAGAAGATCGCGGATTATTGGGCGGTTGATGAGAATAAACTAAACGAGCTTCCGGCTGACAAGTTCAACCTGCTTCGTGAGAATGGGGCGCTTGGTGCGATTTACGCGCACATGATCTCTCTGTTGAACTGGCAGCGTGTGATCCAGCGCGCGGTTGCGACGTCACAGCAGCAGGCGGCTGCGGGCCAGGTTCAGGTTTAGTCTCATCTATACCTAGGCCCACTTTCCCCTCCCAACCGCCCCAATGGTTCCAGTAAGCTGGGGCGGTTGGGAGGGGAAAGTGGGCCTTTTAAATAGGTAAGGCGGTCTTCGGGCCGCTTTTTTGTTGGTTTGCGCGATCACAAGCGCGTTAGGCGGGTTATTTCTTTACCAAGACCGCGATATATCGGCCTCGATTTTGGAGTTATCCGCCCATGCCGATGCTACATCGTTTCCTCGTCTCACTGATTGCTCTGCTCTGTCTGTCTGTTCCTGCATTCGCTCAGAAGATTGATGGGGGACATGCGACTGTTGAGTTGGTGAGCGAACGCGCGGTCGCTGTTCCGGGCGAGACGTTTTATCTGGGACTGTCCTTCGAGCTAGAGGATAAGTGGCACATCTACTGGAAAAATCCCGGTGATGCGGGCCTGCCGCCTGAGATTCGGTGGCCGGATCGCACACCGCCAGTGGCTTTAAGCGACGTCGGCGAATTTGCTTGGCCGACGCCGGACCTGCTTGAGGTCGAGCCGGGCCTGATCATGGATTATGGCTATTCTGATCAGGTCGTTTTGGCATTCCCGGTCACACTTTCCGAAGGCACGGATGGACCCGTCGAGATCGCGATGCGGGTCGATTATCTGATCTGTTACGATGTCTGCATTCCTGAGAGTGTTGATTTGCGCATGCTGCAATCTGTCGGCAGTGCGCAGATTGCCGAGGATTATGGAAGCGGCCTGATCCAGCAGGGCCTGATGGCCGTGCCGCCGCGCTTTGAGGGTGATGCAGCGGTAACGCGTCAGGGTGATGCCTGGGTGCTCTCGGCTGCAGGTGCGCAGCTTGCTGGGCTCAGTGGCGAAGCACGGTTTTTCCCGAATGATCATGAGATTGTGCATGCAGCCGGGCAGCCGGTAGAGTTTGGCCCGGAGGGACTGCAGCTTCGCCTGACGCCAGCGAAATCTGATGCGGATGCGCCTGATGTACTGGCTGGCCTGATCAAGATTGGTGACACGGCGGTGGATGTTCAAGCGGTCTCAGGACCCGTGATTGCTGGAACGAGTGGTCTTGGCGGGGGCGCTGGACAAGGCGTTCAAACGGGCGCGATCAACCTGCCCTTGATGTTGGTTTTGGCCTTTGTTGGTGGGCTTGTCCTAAATTTGATGCCGTGCGTACTGCCTGTCCTGTCGATTAAGGCGATGGGCATGGTTTCGGCTGCGACCAGTGGTCATGCCGGTGAAGCACGTGCGCATGGGCTTTGGTACACAGCCGGTGTCTTGGTGAGTTTTGCGGCGCTGGCGGCGGCTGTTCTTGGCGTTCGGGCCGCAACTGGCATTGCGACATGGGGGTTCTGGTTGCAGGACCCGGTGATTGTATCGGTGTTGATCCTTGTGATCGTATTGATCGGCTATTGGCTGCTTGGCCTATTTGAGTTGGGCACGTCTGTTCAGAACGTCGGCTCCGGTCTGGCGGCGAAACAGGGCGCTGGCGGGGCGTTCTTTACCGGTGTTTTGGCTGCCGTGGTTGGTGCGCCCTGTGTCGGTCCGTTTTTGGGCGCGGCACTCGGGGCAGTGTTTGGGCAGCCGGCGATCGAGGTGATTGCGGTCCTTATGATGATGGGACTTGGTTTGGCCTTACCATTCCTTTTGCTCAGTTTTGCGCCAAACCTGCAGCGGCTCTTGCCGAAGCCTGGAGCCTGGATGGAGACGCTGAAACAGTTGTTTGCATTCCCGATGTTCCTGACGGCGGCTTGGTTATTGTCGACGCTAGGGGCCTTGGCCGGATTTAGAGCGGCCGCGATTTTGGTGGCTGGCGTTGCGCTGATTGGCTTCGGCCTGTGGGCGTGGCGTGCAGCGGGGCAGGGGGCGAAAGCGATCTTGCTCTCGCTTTTGGGCCTCGTCGTTATTTTACCGGCCTTCATGTTGATTAGCGCGGTGAGCGCGGTGGATTATGTGCAGGCGGTTATTTTTCTCGCTCTGACAATCTGGGCTTTTATTGTGGTGGCGCGTTTGCCGGATGGTGCGGCTGGCGGGGTTGCCAAAGCTGTGGCGGCAGCGGCCGTTCTGGCGGGTCTTGGGTGGCCTGTCATGCAGGCTGTCGGGTCGAATGCGAGTGCTGCGAGTGCCGGTGACAGCTACAGCGCATCCTACGAGACGGATACTTGGTCATCAGAGCGTGTGGCGGAATTGGTTGCCGAAGGCCGACCTGTCTTCGTCGATTTTACAGCGGAATGGTGCGCGATTTGTCAGGTCAACAAGCTGCAAGTGCTCCAGACCGCGCCGGTGACTGAGGCCTTCGCGGCAGCGAATGTCGCGTTTTTGGTAGCTGATTATACGCGCCCCGATCCGGTTATTGCGGCAGAGCTGCAAAAGCATGGGCGCGCCGGTGTGCCGCTCTATCTGTATTATGCGCCGGGTGAATCAAATCCTCAGGTGCTTCCTGAGACACTTTCGACATCTTTGGTAACAGCACTTGTCGCTGAGAATTAATCGCATAACTAACATAGGAGAGATGCGGAGATGACTATGGTTGAAGTAACACGTCGTAATATCGGACTTGGGGCGGGCATGGCGACAGCCGTGGCGCTGACAGCAGCGGCGCTGATTTCGTTTTCGACAGCAGAGGCGCAAGGCGCGATTGAGCCGGGCAATGACGCGCCGATCTTTCTTGATGCTGTAACAGCGCAAGGTGAAGCGATTGATCTACCAGATTTTGAAGGCAAGACAGTTGTTCTCGAGTGGACCAATCATGACTGTCCATTTGTGAAGAAGCATTATGCGGCACCACCTGAAAACATGCAGGGCCTTCAGGAAGAAGCCGGTGAAGCCGAGGTGGTCTGGATTCAGGTGATTTCATCGGCCCCGGGCAAGCAGGGGCATGTGAGTGCCGAGAAAGCGCTTGAGCTGAATGAAACGCGTGGCGCGACGCCGAGCTATACGATCCTTGACGAGACGGGCGCTATTGGCCGGTCTTACGGTGCGAAAACAACGCCGCATATGTATGTCGTCGATGCTGAAGGCACACTACAATACAATGGCGCGATTGACTCGATCAAGTCTGCGAGCGCGAGCGATATTGCTGATGCGGATCCGTATTTCCTGAATGCGGTCAACGCCGTTGTTGAGGGCGAAGAGGTCCAGTTGGCGAGCACAACGCCATACGGCTGCTCAGTGAAGTACTAGTCTTTCGAGACAGTCTCGTTTTTTAAGTTCCAGATCGGCGTGCGGATGATCATCCATGCGATTAGCAGAGTCATCCCCGCCGCTGGGACGATGGCGATCTTGTAGGGGCCGAATGCGTCTACAAGGAAGCCCATAATGAACGCGCCAAACGGCGCGCCCGCCATAAAGCCGAGTTGGTAGATCGATAGGACGCGGGCGAGCTGATCCTTTGGTGCAGCATCCTGCACGATAGATCGGCTCATCGCGATTGAGACGCCGCCGGACAAGCCCCATGCAAAGACGATGACCAGAAAGCCCTCATGCGGGATACGGGTCATCATCGGTAGGATAGCAAGCGAGCCAAGAAGCTGTGCTGTCAGCAAGAGGCGGCCCTGGCGCTTGATGTTTCGGAAGAGCGAGAGCGCAACCGATGATACGAATGCGCCGAGCCAGAAGGTGACGAACATGTCGCGGATGCCGTCACTTTCGAGGCCGTAAACGTCACGATTGATGATCGGCAAGACGACGAGGAACGCACCGATCACAAAGATGCCGACGCCGAACATCAGGACCGTCATCGCCCAGAGTTTCGGATCGCCGGATACGACTTTGAACCCTTCACCAATGTCGCCGAACGCGGCTGTCAGGCCTGAGCGTCCGGTTTTGACCTTGCGCCCACGAGCCAGCATGAAAGCAAACACCGCGCCCATGAAGACGACGGTGCCCTGCACCAAGAGGAGCTGCCAGCTGGCGATTGGACCAATGCCAAACCCGCCAAGCCAATCGGGCATCATCGTCATTTTATCGGCATAGCCGCCGAGGATCAGGCCGGTGATCTGCGCTGCGAACTGGGCGAGCGTTGCGAAGGCGACGCCTTGCTGAAGGGTGACACGTGAGCCGACGCGGCCCCGGCGCTCGACGACCTCATTCAGGATCGCGTCTCGAGCTGGCATCATAAACGCGCCGACTGTGCCGAGGGCCAAGCCATATGCGATCATGATCGGGTAAGAGAGGTTGCCGCTGGCAAGCGCGAAGGCGAGCCCGAAGGCCGGTAGCGCGGCGAGGGCGTGCAGGATCATCATCAGTGATTTGCCGCTGGCCCGTTCGGCAACGACGCCCCCAATTAGCAGGAACACGACGGAGGGAGCCGAGAGCGCCAGATTGGCAAGGCCGAGCTCTGCACCGCCGAGGCCCAGCTTATTCGTAATCAGGTATGGAAACAGCACCATCTGCAAGCCAAAGGCGATGAACCATGTGGCCTGTACGGACAGGTAGGCCGGTAATTCGATGCTGATGCCGCGCCGGGTTTTCTTTGCCAGTAAGGACTGGGCCGTTTCCAGGAGTGTTGCCCCGGCATTCATCGCGGAGCCC
>JBCCMX010000139.1:0-5357 GCA_039026135.1 Pseudomonadota bacterium
CGCTTTCCTGCCCACAGAGCTGCAAGCGCGTACCAGGAAAGCGCCAAACTTTTCGGCGAGATAGAACAGGATCGAGCCGGACTCGAACACGCGGGTTGGCTCAGGCGTGCTGTGATCCATCAGGGCCGGAATTTTCGAGTTGGGATTGATATCGACAAAGCCGCTGCCAAACTGGTCGCCCGTGCCGATATTGATCAGCCAGGCATCATATTCCGCGCCGCTATGGCCGGCGGCCAGCAACTCTTCCAGCATGATCGTTACCTTGACGCCATTCGGCGTGCCGAGCGAGTAGAGCTGAAGCGGGTGCTTGCCGATCGGGAGTTCCTTGTCATGCGTCGCGCCAGCAATCGGGCGGTTGATATTGGCGAACCGGCCACCGCTTTCCTTGTCCCAGGTCCAGATCTTTGGGGGGACATACTCTGCTGCTTCAGACATAGGTGAACTCCGTTCCAATCATTCTCAGGGGTGAGGCGAAAACTGTTTTTCCCATTTTGGGTAGAATGTCGCAAATACAAGCACCTGTCGCGGGTTATCGTCGCGCAAGGGCAGATTAGTTGTCTGGCCGAACCGCCTGCCAGGCCTTGAGGCGCCGGGTTTCGCGCGCCCGCGCGGCAACGCCAAGCGTGCCGACATCCGGGCGCCACAAGGTTTTGACAGGGTCCGGAACGCCGGCCCAATGCGGCGTCAGCGCATCCCAGAGCGCGCCTGATGCGCGGAAATAGGCCGACATGGCGATCACATCGTGCGGCGCCGACATGGATGTTTCAGACAGGGCATGGGCCTGAAGGATAAGCGCGGTGAGGTCTTCCAGCACCGCTTGTGGCCAGCCGTGCGAAAGGCCAAGCCGTAGCAGACCGATTTGCGTGCCAACCGTATTATAGACATCCTCGATCAATCGGAAGGGCTTGATATAGGCCTCATAGGCATCGGCGTTGATGATCTCCGAAGCGGCAATGGCGACATTCCTCAGCGCGATATCGGCGATGAGAATGTCCTCGCGATAGTCGGCATAGGGTGCCTCATCAATCAACAGGCCGGCGCGGCCGGTGGGAACGGCGACCATGCGCAGCTGATTGCGGCCATCCACCTGACCGATCGAGGCGGCGATGTAGAGAAGGTCTGCCACCGGAGACATGCTGCCCCATTTCTTCAGACCGTTCAGCACATAGCCCTCGCCCGCCGGCTGGAGTGAGGACACGATTTTTGATGGCCGCGGGCCGTGTTCTTCGCTGACACAGAAGGCAACGACCGCATCAGGTGGGGTTTGCGGGAAAAGACGGCGAATGGCCGCCTGGTGGCCGGCCGCATTGGCCATGGCGCGCCGGTCTGCTTTCAGGGCGACCCGCACCAGCCGCGCGAAAAATGACGGCCCATCCTTGCCTGCCTCACCGGGCGGGCCCCAGGCCTTTAGGAAGGCGCGCGTATCAGCGCCATCGCCGACATCCCGGGGCGCGAACAAATGCGATAACAGCTCTGACGGCGTCATGGGCGCAGAGTTGAGCCTTTCTGAGGGCCCTGTCAAAGATCACGCCACGTCAGCGCGCTTGAACCGGTTCGACATGGGCACCGCGCTGACCCCGTGCAGCACAATGGAGAACAAAACCGTCAGGACAACACAGGCGGTCAACTCCTCAGCGCCGGGCACGGGAAAGCGATCCAGCACAAGCAAGGCAAACAGAATGGAGGCGAGCCCGCGCGGGCCAAACCAGCCAAGGAAGAATTTCTCATAAGCTGTCAGGCCAAGACCGCTGAGCGACACAAAGATCGGTATGATGCGCACCACGGTAAGGAAAGCGAGCGCAAGCGACACGGTCAACCAGCTGGCATGCGCAAGACCTTCCGGGGCCAGCACCGCGCCAAAGACCAGGAAGGTGGCCAGGGTCAAAAGCTGGCCCTCGCCCTCCATGAATTCGTGAATGAACATGGACGGGGCCTTGAGCGTATTGCCGAAGACCAACCCGCCGACAAAGGCGGCAATGAAGCCGTTCCCGCCAATCGCCTCGGCCGCGAAATAGGCAAAGAAGGCAATGGCCA
Organism: Pseudomonadota bacterium; assembly: GCA_039026135.1. GTDB lineage: Bacteria > Pseudomonadota > Alphaproteobacteria > Caulobacterales > Hyphomonadaceae > Henriciella. Next base: position 2,035 of record JBCCMX010000139.1, read on the forward strand.
GGAAGTACAGTCCCTGCGCGACCGTTGTCGCCAGGTTGCGCTCGACCGCCATATCGAGCAGCCGGGCAGCGCCATAGCCACTCGCGATGCCGGCCAGCGGGCCGAGCGTGACCTGCAGAAGCGCAAAGAGTGCAATATTGTCTGGCGCGCCCTCGCCATGAATGCCGGCAGCCGTCGCCGCCATGATTGCCGCAACCAGCACAACCGGCAGGGCGAGCCCATCATTCAGCCCGCTTTCAACATTGATCGACTGGCGCAGGCGGGCCGGCACAGACGGGCTGGATACAACGCTTTGGCCCAGCGCGGCATCTGTCGGCGTCAGGATGGCGGCCACAAGGATAGCCAGCGCGATCGGCTGATCCGGTGACACAGATGCCGCGACGAGCGTGCCGAGCAGAATGGTCAGCGGCATGCCGATGAGCAGCATGCGCGCCGGGATCGCGATATTGCCGCGCAGGCTGGAAAATTTCACCGATGAGGCATCCGAGAACAGGACCAGGATCAATGTCACCTCGGCAATAAGATGCACCGCCTCATGCTCGTAACCCATCGGCACCAGATCAAGGCCGAGCCCGCCAAGTAAAAGCCCAAGCCCGGTAAACAGCATGGGCAGCGAGACAATCGAGTTGGCCAGCCTGCGCGAAACAAGCGCGTAAGCGGCAATCGCGACCAAAACGATCAGCAGCGTTGATGTGTCCAGCATTGACCTTCTCCCTTGTCGCCTCTCGCCTACGTCGTCACCTGCCCGCCGACCAGTCACGCCTGTTCACAGGACGGTCAGCGGGCCGTGAATGCCTGGCCATGTCGGCCTCTCGCAGGGTTATCCTTGGATGATTGGCCAAGTCGCGATACATCTGACAGATGAATTTGGAGATGCTGTCATGTTCCTGAACTTTTTCAACGCGTTGCGCGAAGCCAAAGTACCGGTCACTTTGAAAGAGTATCTGTCGTTGATGGAAGCGATGGACAAGCAGGTCATTGATCGCGAAGTGGAAGACTTTTATTATCTTGCACGCACCGCGCTGGTCAAAGACGAGCGCAATATCGACAAGTTCGACAAGGTGTTCGGCCACGTCTTCAAGGGGCTGGACAGCCTGTCGGATGCGGTCGACGCCCAGGAGCTGCCCGAAGAGTGGCTGCGCAAGATGACAGAGAAATTCCTCACGCCAGAGGAAAAGGCCGAGATTGAAGCCCTTGGTGGATTTGAAAAACTGATGGAGACGCTGAAAGAGCGGCTCGAAGAGCAGAAAAAGCGTCATGAGGGCGGCAATAAATGGATCGGCACGGGCGGAACATCGCCATTTGGCGCAAATGGCTATAATCCCGAAGGGGTCCGTATCGGCCAGGACAAGTCACGCCATCGCCGGGCCACGAAAGTCTGGGACAAGCGCGAATTCAAGAATTATGATGACAGCGTGCAGCTCGGCACCCGCAACATCAAGGTCGCCATGAAGCGGCTTCGCAAATGGGCCCGCGATGGCGCCGCAGAAGAGCTGGACCTTGACCAGACCATCCGCAACACAGCGCGCCAGGGCTATCTCGACATTGAAATGCGCCCGGAGCGCCGCAACACGGTTTCAGTCCTGCTCTTGCTTGACGTCGGCGGCTCGATGGATCCGCACATCAAGGTCTGTGAAGAGCTGTTTTCTGCCGCGCGCTCAGAGATCAAGAATCTGGAATATTATTACTTCCACAATTGCATCTATGAGGGCCTGTGGAAGGACAATCGCCGCCGGCGCACGGATGTCATCCCGACCTGGGATGTGCTGCATAAATATCCAAGCGATTACAAGGTGATCATTGTTGGTGATGCCACAATGGGCCCGTATGAGATCACCTATGGCGGCGGCTCGGTTGAGCACTGGAATGAAGAGCCTGGCGGTTTGTGGATCCAGCGTTTTGTCAATCAGTATCCCAACCTCGCCTGGATCAATCCGGTCAAAGCCGGGTCGTGGGACTATACCGGTTCGATCCAGATCGTGCGCGAGCTGATTGGCCCGGACCGAATGTTTGAGATGACCCTGCAGGGCCTTGAAGACGCGATGAAGGAACTGGCCCGCTAAGACGCGGTCTAGCTCGCCAGACGGCCGCGCAAGGCTGGACGGCTGATTTTACCGGCGGCGTGGCTCATCAGAAGATCGGCGAGATTGGCCACGAGCGCGGGCCCCTGAACCGGCTTGCGGATCACCCGGTCAAAGCCTTGGGCGCGGCAAACCTGTTCGACAGAGCCTGAAACATCAGCGGTGATAGCGGCAATCGGCTGGGTCTTGTTGAGCCCGCTGCCGGCGCGCAATGTTTCGACAAACGGGCCGGCATGGCCATCGATTAGATGCAAGTCGGTCAGGATGACCTGAAACCGCTTGGCGCCAGTCATTTTGCGCGCCGCAGACAGGCTCTTGGCCCGCACGACGCTCCAGCCTGCTGTTGTCAACGCGTCGGTGACGATAAAGGCGCTTGGCTCATGATCCTCGATCAGCAAAGCCTCACCAAGCGCGAAGCGGCCCGATTTCAGCCGCTCACCACCGACCAGCTCGGCCGGGCGCGCCTTTTCCACCGGTACAAGCAAGGTAAACACAGCGCCGCCCGCCGGATTGTCGGCGACAGACAGGCTACCATCGAGGTGTTTGGCGAGCGCATTGGAAATGCTGAGGCCGAGGCCCCAGCCTGGCAGGCGCTCACCGGGCTCTGCGCCGGTTTCGAAGGCCTTGAACAGGCGCGTCTTGTCCTTGTCAGGAATGCCGGTGCCCGTATCGGCGACTTCAACCGACAGCATGGTGCGGCCCGCCACCGGGTGAACCGCAATGGAGACCGTCACCCCGCCACGCGATGTGAACTTCAGGGCATTGCTGATCAGGTTGTTTGCAATCTGGCGCACCCGGCCGGTATCGACCTTAATGAGGCTCGGCACATCCGGAGAGAGGCCGATCATCAGCGAGAGCCCGCGGCGGCGACTTTGCGGCGCCCAGAGATTACGCAGCTCATTGGCAAGATCAGACAGGTCAGCCGGCTCGACATTCAGCTTCAGCTTGCCGGCGCCAAGGCGCCCGAAATCGAGCGTGTCGGTGACAATTCGGTCCAGCGCCTGGCCGGACTGTTGAATGGTTTCGGCAATCTTGCGCGACTCTGTATCAAGCTTGCGGGCCGCCAGCATCTCGGCGAGGCCCATCATGCCGGTCAGGGGTGTGCGGATCTCGTGCGCCAGCGTGGACAGCATATCGAGGTTTGGCGCGTCTTTTTGGGCCGGCGTCGCCACTTTGGTCTTGAGCGCCTTGATGGATTTTGCCCGAACAGCATTTTCGCGCGCAAGCTCGGCCAAAAGGTCA
>JBCCMX010000140.1:0-5252 GCA_039026135.1 Pseudomonadota bacterium
GCCCTTACGCCCGGGGATCAGCTTCCCGAAAAAGGCCCAGACATCATTGACGCCGGCGCCATGTACAGCGCCCGCGCGATAGACGCGTGTGGCAAGATAAAGAATGGTCATCGCTGCCAGTGCCATCAGGCCGAGCTGCGCCAAAACTTCCCACAAGGGCGGCTCTGTAGGCATCCGCAAGATCAACAGGAAAGGCGTAAACAGCGGGACCCAGGCCATGGTCGAGATCATCGTAGACTGTGCATCGCTTATCGCAAATGTCAGCATGAAAAGCGGCGCCATCAGCAACACGATCAGCGGTGTCATCAGTGTCTGGGCTTCCTGGATGGTGTCACACAGCGATCCAAGCGCGAGGAAGAGCGAGCCATACATCAGATAGCCGAGCACGAAGCTGATAATCGCCGGAATAAACAGCGAGGGTTTGGCCACCGTTCCAAGCACGATCAGCGCGTTCTGGGCGACATCCGGTGACATCTGGCTGCTGACGAACAGACCAATCGCCGTCGATCCCAGCCCCCAGAAGGCCATCAGCGTCAGCGCCAGAGCCAGCACGGCCAGCAATTTGCCCGCCAGCAGATAAGGCAGCTTCACCGATGTCAGCAGCGTGTCGAAAATCTTGTTCGACCGCTCTTCAATCGTGCCCATCAGCAGATAATTGATCACTGAAAAAATCAGGAACCACAGCATGAAGGCCATGGCGATGGAGACAAAATACGGCGCCTGATCGGCCAGGGTCACCTTGTTGCCGCCTTCGCTGCTGGTCGGCCGCGCCCTTTGCGGCACAAGATCGCGGCGGGCATCGTGCGCATCATTCAACAGGCGGCTGCTAACACCGGCTTCGGCAAAAATCCGCTCTTCAGCCAGCTTGCGCTCGGCCATCCGGCCAAGTTCCATCAGCGTGCGCGCCTGCAGGTTTTCACTCCAATACTCGATCTCACCGCCATCATCGGGCACGACGAAGGCGGCAAAAAGCGGCTGCGGCCCATCGGGCGTATCAACCAGCTGCATGCCGAGCAGGTATGGCTTCAGCGCTTCTCCGGTCGCAACCGGCGCGGGCACTTCAACAAAATCAGCCACCGGAATTGACATGCCGCCACCGCCGGCCGCCGCCAGTGCTTCCTGGGTTGTCGCACCGCCATCACGCGCCTCATCGAACAGGCGCAGCGCCTCGGTATCATTGCCCTGAAGCGCGGCAACCGGGTCCAGCCCGGCCCGCGCCGCACGCGCCGAAACCGCATCAAGCTCCATGCGCATGGCTTTGGTAAAGGCATCACCGGTCTCGATAATGGCGAAATAGCGAACCGGTTGAGAGCTTGCCGCCATGGCCGGCGCCAGCATGAAAATGCCCATCAGCACCGGCGTGAACAAAAGTCCAAGCCAGAACCCCCAGGCGGTCACATAGCCAAGATAGTCGCGCCGGGCGACGAGATAGGTCGAGCGTATCATGCTGCCTCCCGGTTCAGTTCGCCATCATGGCCCGGTGTCTCGGCAAGCTCTGCCGCTTCGGCATCACTCACCAGAGAGACAAATACATCGCGCAGGCGTGCTTCCTGCGGCACAAAGCTGGTAATCGGCGCGCCAAGCTCAATCGCCGCGCGCAAAGCGTCCTGGGCATCATCTCCCGGCTTCAGGGCCACCTTGTAGCGCCCGGCCTCCAGACTGGTGGAAAACCCCTTGCTGGCAAGAGCCGCGGCGAGATCAAACCCGTCTTCAACCTCCATCCAGACCGCCCGGCCAAGCGTCGCAAAGGCTTCGTCCAGCGTGCCATCAAGCACTTTACGGCCGCGCGCCATCATTACGATCTTCTCGCACAGGCGTTCGGCATGCTCCATGACATGGGTCGAAAACACGATGGTGGCGCCGCGCTTGTGTTCCTCGACAATCAAGTCCTCCAGCGCTTGCTGATTGACCGGGTCGAGGCCGGAAAACGGCTCATCCAGAATAAGAAATTCGGGCCGGTGGGCGAGGGCTGAGAGGATCTGGACTTTTTGCGCCATGCCTTTTGACAAGCGCGAGACCCGCGTTCGGGAAAACTCGCCAAGGCCCATCGTCTCGAGCAGCTCATCGGCCCGCGCCTTGGCATCGCGCCCGCTCATGCCTTTCAGCCGCGCAAAATAGGTGATGATCTGGCGCGGCGACATTTTCTTATACAGCCCGCGCTCTTCGGGCAGAAACCCGACCCGCTTCAGCGTTTCCAGATTGGGCCGCTGGCCAAACAGGCGTGTTTCGCCCTGATCAGGTGACAAGACGCCCAGCGCCATGCGCAGACTGGTCGACTTGCCGGCGCCATTCGGCCCCAGAAAACCGACAATGGCGCCCTGCGGCACAACGAAATTCAGGTCGTGCACCGCGCGAAACCCGCCAAACCACTTGCTGGCATGGACCATTTCGAGAGGATATTCGTTTTGCATAGTCGGGTCGCGACCTCGAATGTTTTGTTTATCGATAAATAGAGACTGTGTTTTGACTGTCGAGGCTTGCCAAGCTCTTAAAGACAACGCACGATCTTTCTTATGAAACCGGTGCAGGGGCCAAAAATCAACGTCCTAGCCTACGCTCTGGCAGACCAGAACGAACAGATTTTGGTTCCGTCCGGCGTGGAATCGGTACCTTGTGGCCAATCTGCGCGGCGCGGGCGCAGCGACAAAGAACTCACGCTGGATGAAATCGAGGCGGCCCTGCGGCGCCTGAACAATGGCACGTATGGCCTGTGCAGCTGCTGCGGCGTCGAGATTGACCTGCCGCGCCTGGAAGCCAATCCGATCACAACGGTCTGCGTCGATTGCGAGAACGACTAGATCACATCCAGCGCCTGCAAGATGTCGCCGCGAATATCGGCAACATCTTCCAGGCCAATTGACAGGCGTATCCAGCTATCATCCAGGCCCATATCGGCCTGTTCCTGCTCTGACAGTGTGCGGTGGGTCGTTGAGCATGGATGACAGGCCAGCGATTTGGCATCGCCAAGATTGTTGGAAATATCGATCATCTTCAGCGCGTTGAGCACTTTGAACGCCTCTGGACGTGCGCCTTTGACAGAAAAGGCGACCAGCGTTCCGCCGGTCTCCATCTGCTTTTGATGAACGGCATAATGCGGGTGATCGGGCCGGCCGGGATAGCGCACCGCCTTCACATTCGCGTGGGCCGCAATCGCGTCGGCCACGTCGGCGGCCTGGCGGGCGGCCTGGCGCACACGCAAATCCAGCGTCTCAAGCCCTTTAAGCACCACCCAGGCATTAAACGGCGACGGCGCCGGGCCGGTATGGCGCAGCCAGGGATCGATAAACTCTTCGACAAACTCCGACTGGCCGAGAATGGCACCGGCCAGAACGCGGCCCTGGCCATCCATATGCTTGGTCGCCGAATAGACAGAGACGTCCGCGCCAAGATCGAGCGGTTTCTGGAAGATCGGCGTGGCAAAGACATTATCAACCACAAGCAGCGCGCCGGCCGCGTGCGCCAGCTTGGCCACCGCCTCAATATCCACCGCCTCTAGAAGCGGGTTTGACGGCGATTCCAGCAGGACAAGCCGCGTCGGCTTGGACAGCGCCCGCTTCCAGGCCTCCATGTCTGCACCGATCACGAACTCTGTCTCGACGCCGTAGCGCGGCAAGATGTTCGAGCAGATATGACGGCACGAGCCAAACAGGGCGCTAGCGGCGACAACACGGTCGCCGGTCTGGCAAGGCGCAATCATCGCGGTGGAAATGGCCCCCATGCCGGATGCCGTCACCCGGCACGTCTCGGCGCCTTCAAGCAGCGCCAGGCGCTCTTCCAGCATCCGCACAGTCGGGTTGGCATAGCGAGAATACACAAAGCCTGGCTCATCACCTGCCATGCGTGCAGCGGCCTGCTCGGCGCTGTCATAGGCATAGCCGGATGTCAGATACAGCGCTTCGGAGGTCTCACCGTGCTGAGAACGTTCAAGCCCGCCGCGCACCAGCTGCGTTGCTGGTTTCCAGTGTTTTTTGTCAGACGCGCCCATCGCTTGGTCCTTCCGAATCGCAGCGCAACGTCATAAGCCTGTGGGGCTGGAAGGATCAAGCCATGGTTGACGGAAATACAGGCGTTTTGCCCGATCACGTCCTGGCGGACCTGTTTCAAAGCGGCGCTATTCGCACCGAGGCTCCGTTTGACGACGATCAGATCCAGCCGGCCAGCCTTGATCTGCGTCTCGCCTTCGATGCCTATCGTATCCGCGCCAGTTTCCTGCCCGGCCCGGCGCGCAGCGTTGCCGATGTGCTGCAGGAACCGGGGATTGAGCTTCACCGGATCGAACTCTCACCGGCGGGCGCGGTGCTGGAGACAGGCTGCGTGTATCTGGTCCCGCTACAGGAGAGCCTACGCCTGCCCGCCGGCATTTCCGGGCGCACCAATCCGAAAAGCTCCACCGGCCGGATCGACGTCTTCACCCGCGTCGTTACCAATAAAGGCAAAGCGTTTGACGACATTCCGACTGGCTATTCCGGGCCACTGTGGCTGGAGATCAGCCCGCGCACTTTCCCCATTCTCGCCCGCCCTGGCGACCGGCTCGCCCAATTGCGCCTGCGACGCGGCAAGACCAGCGAAACCAGCGAGAAGACTGTCTCGATTGATCTTCACAACGAGGGCGGCGGACCGGTTGGCTGGCGGGCCAAACGCCATGGCGGCCTGATTGATCTGCGCGCGATTGCCGGGCACGCCATTGAGGGGTTTTGGGAACCACTTTTCCCTCAGGCCGGGCGTCTGGTGCTCGACCCGGAAGAATTTTACATCCTCGCCTCACGCGAAACCGTCAAAGTCGCGGCCACCAAAGCAGCCGAAATGGCCCCCATCGCACCTGAGCTCGGCGAGTTTCGTGCCCATTATGCCGGTTTCTTCGATCCGGGTTTTGGCACCAATGACGGCGGCAGCCGCGCGGTGCTGGAGGTGCGCTCGCGCGATGTGCCCTTCATTCTGGAGCATGGCCAGCCGGTCGCCAAACTGGTCTATGAACCCATGTGCGCCCGGCCCGCCGCGCTCTATGGCGGCAAAACCAGCAATTATCAGGGCCAGGGCCTGAAGCTATCTAAACATTTTGCAACGGGCTGATTTGCAGTTCGACCGCCTGGCAGCTCTCGTGTTTTACTGCGAATCCGCTAAAGGGTGTCGCCACGATTCGTTTCATGGAGGCGGCGCGGCAAGGCTTTTGTCGGCCCGCTAATAGAGGGGAAACCGACAATGTCTGAAGAAAATCAGGAACCCGAGCAGGACGTGACCGAAGCCTGGAAGGC
>JBCCMX010000141.1:0-5245 GCA_039026135.1 Pseudomonadota bacterium
ATGGGGTGACAAGCCTGGTTGATCTCGGCCGCCCGATCGGGATGGCAGATGCCGATCATGCACTAAGAGACGCCTTCGAACGTATATTTGAGAGCGAAACGACCATTGTAGCGCCCCCGCGCCTCAGCTCAATTCCTTCGCTGTCGGCTGACGGGCCAGCCATAACAGGCTCCACAAAGCCACAAATGCGCTGAGCGGCACCATAATCCGCGGAATGGTCACCAGGTTCGGACGGACAATATAGTCGAACTGTGACGGCAGCGGCAATTCGGCTGCCTCCGGCTCGTCGGGTACGCTTAGACCTCTACCCCATCCCCCCGGACCGCTGCGCCCACCCGGGCCGGCGCCCTGCACACCTGGCGGCGGCGCAGGTCCTGAGCTTGCACCACCTTGGGGGTCTGCCTGGCTTCGTTCAGCAGCCTGCTCTTGTTGTTTTTCCAGGAGTTTCTTGTCTCGCCAGGCCTGCGGATCGGCGAGATATGCTGCGCGCTCCGCGTATAGCGCATCATAGCTCTCGGATTTGTCGCCTATGCCGGCATAGAAGACACCAAGCGCGACGAAGAGCGGGATCAGCACCAGGAATGCGAAGGCCTGGTTCCTGCCAGCATCGTTCAATCGGCGCAGATGAAGGACAAAAGAGCCAAGCGTGGTCAAGCAAAAGGCCAACGCGATCGTGACCATCGCCACAACCATGACAGCGTCACCGTCCGCGCCAGCAATCCCGACAATCATGGAGACGACTAACGGGACAACAATGATCAGCAATTGGGCAAAGAACAGAAAGGTCCACCCACGCGTGAAATGCAGCGGCGGCGAGGCGCCTGAGGGACTGGTGAACAGGTACAGCCAATTGATATTGGACGGCAAGGCCCGCGGGTCCGTGATCCAGGGTCGCTGTTCATCCAGCACATCAGACGATGATGTCGGCTCGGTCATTGCCCAATCCTCATTTAAAAGAACCACACCTCTCGTAGCGCCAAGCCAGAAGTTTATCAATAAACGATAAATTCATTTCGCAGTCCGTGCCCTAGTTAAAGGTATTTTCAGTGTCGTGGCCGGGTGGCGGGCCGTATTGGTTGGCCTTTGGATCGGCGCGCAGACTGCCGACAATCAGGGCAAGTGAGACATTGACCAAAACCGTTGAAATCAGCGATAGCGGCAGCATTTTTTCGCTCAAAAGCTCGGTGCCTTCCATCGCGCCAGCAACATCACCAGCATTGATCCGCTCAACAATCTCTTCCTGCATGGCGACAGTCTCGGGACTGGACAAAAAAGGCCCAAGAAACAGACCGAACATAAAATTGAGAATCAGCGATCCAAACCAAATCAGAATGACAAACCAGCCCGTAAAGCCGGCGTCATGCAGGCGTTTGGCATAGATACAGACATAAGGAAAAATCAGGACGATGGAGAGCAAGCCAATCGCGGTGTTGACCATCACACTGCCAGCGGTGATCAGAACGCTCGCGACAGTGAGAATGACCAAACCCTGCCAAAAGCGATTTCGGCCCAAGCGGCCATTGGCACTGAACAACAAGTCGCCCATCCGTGATGCTCCCGTTCGTTGTCTGCTGTGTTAACGAGGTGGCAGTCTCCGAGCAATCGCTAGCTGAACTCAATCAGCACCTGGTCAGCGGCCACACTGTCTCCGGCGGCAACATTCACCGCTTTCACCTCGCCGGTCGCTTCCGCGCGAATGATGTTCTGCATTTTCATGGCTTCCACGATGCACACAGACTGCCCGGCCTCCACAGTTTCACCAACCGCCACGTCGACAGACACCATCAGGCCCGGCATAGGCGAAATCACCAGTTTGGAAAGATCCGGCTTTTCCTTCTCCGGCAGGCGTTTGTGGATATTGGCCGTCGCCTCGCTGGCCACCATGACATCAAACGTCACGCCGCGATGGCGCAGACGATAGCCCTTCATTGTGGGTGCCACTTTTAGCGAGAAATCAACGCCGTCCAGCGTTCCGGTCAGAAGCGGTTCGCCGGGTTTCCAATATGAGACGAGACTATGGCGTTTCTCATCGATGGCGATATCGCCGGCGCCCGCTTCGACGTCTATCTTAACGGGAACATAGTCATCGCCAAGGACGACAACCCAATCTGATGACAAGGTCGGAATGGGCGAAATTCGCCCACTGATGCCGGCTGCACGCATTGAGAGAACCGCATGCATGAAGGCTGCCCCGGCAATCATGATTGTTCGCTGCTCGGGCGTTGGCGCAACGCCTTTGAAGCCGTCGGGAAACTCGTCCTTGATATAGGCGGTTGTGATGTCGCCAGAGCGAAAACGGGCCTCGTCCATCACCGCAGCACAGAATGGAATATTGTCCTGAATGCCCTCAATATGAAATCGGTCGAGCGCGGCAGCCTGAACGTCCAGCGCGTGATCCCTGTCTTTTCCATGGGTGACCAGTTTGGCGATCATGGGATCGTAGAACATGGTGATCTCATCACCCTCTCGGACCCCGGAATCCATGCGAACAGTGCCATCCTCCAGCGGGCCTTCGGCGGGCGCGATGAACCGTTTCAACCGCCCGATAGACGGCAAGAAGCCGCGATAGGGGTCCTCTGCATAGACACGGCTTTCAATTGCCCAGCCGTTGATCTTGAGGTCCTTCTGCTTGAGCGACAGCTTCTCTCCTGCCGCAGAGCGCAGCATCTGCTCGACAAGATCAACGCCCGTGATCATCTCGGTGACAGGATGTTCAACCTGCAGGCGTGTGTTCATTTCGAGGAAGTAAAAACTCTTGTCGGCGCCTGATGCCACGAACTCAACCGTTCCAGCACTGTCATAATCGACGGCCTTGGCGAGCGCGACCGCCTGTTCGCCCATCAGCTTCCGTGTCTTCTCATCAAGCAGTGGCGAGGGGGCTTCTTCGAGCACTTTCTGGTTTCGGCGCTGAATGGAGCATTCCCGCTCGAACAGGTAGACACAATTGCCATGTTTGTCGCCCATCACCTGAATTTCGATATGCCGCGGCTCGAGAATGAATTTCTCGATAAAGATCCGATCATCGCCAAAGGCCGCTGCAGCCTCAGCCTTCACCGCCGGGTAGCCCTCTTTGACATCCTTATCGCTATGGGCAATTCGGATCCCTTTGCCGCCGCCGCCAGCCGAGGCCTTGATCATTACCGGGTAACCAATGTCCTTGGAGATCTTGACCGCCTCATTGGTGCTCTCAATCAGGCCCATATGGCCCGGCACGGTTGAAACGCCCGCCTCTGCGGCCAGCTTTTTGGAGCTGATCTTATCGCCCATCGCCTTGATCGCGCCCGCATTGGGACCGATAAAGCTGAGGCCGGCTTTTTCCAGGCGCTTGGGAAATTCGGGATTTTCCGACAGGAAACCAAAGCCGGGATGGATCGCTTGCGCGCCGGTCTGCTTGGCGGCGTCAATAATCTTGTCAATCACCAGATAGGATTCAGATGCCGGCGCGCCCCCGATATGAACCGCCTCATCGGCCATCTGGACGGCCAAGGACGCAGCGTCAGCGTCTGAATAGACCACCACTGTCTTGATATCTAGCCGGCGACACGTCTTGATAACCCGAACGGCGATCTCGCCCCGGTTTGCAATGAGAATTTTTTCGAACATTTCCTGCCCTGTAGTATCACTTCATGCCGGGCATAATTGGGCCGCCCGAAATTGTCGAGCGGCCTGAAATGAAATAATTTACCGCGTGGCTGATTAGGACGCGACCGCCAGTCCTGTTGCGAGCCCAGGCACCTCAAGATTCAGGAATTCGATCAGTGCGCGTTCGGCCGGGCTCGTTTTTTCATCCCAGCCAAGACGCTTGAACAGCCAGTCATTCTCATCAGCCGTGACCTTCTCGGCCTCTCGCTGGGCGGCGGCTTCCGCTGCGCTTCGAGCTGCGGACGCCTTTTTTGCGCTATAGGTGACGTTCTCGAACCAGCTTCCTGACGCAAATGATGTCGTTGCACGCTGCAGAAAAGACTGAACATTCGGGCTGTTGTCACGAAGCCAAGCTTCACGTCTGAACATTTCCGCCTCGCTCAATGGATCTGGGTGAGCGCGCGCCAACAAGTGGTTTGCAACTGCGCGTGCAAACAGGTCATTCCAGCTCGCATCATTCTTTGCAAAAGCGATTGCATCATTGATTTCAAACAGGATTTCTGCTTCGCGCCGGCTTACCCAGATGCCGCCTTCGCCAGCCGGTGCAAACAAGGCCCGGCGGATCCGTTCAGTTGTTTCCTGATCCACGCGGCCAGCAACCTTGGCATGGCTGGCGAGCGCGCTGAGAACAAATGTGCCGAGAAAAGCCGGCGCAAGCTCTGCCTTCTGAAGGAGCTTCAGAACCAGATCGATATGCTGGATGGAAACATCTTTGCCGTGGGGCGCGATCTGACTGAGCAGCCAGCGCGCCTCTTCCTCGTTCACAAGGCCCATAGGCGGTTCATTTTGCAGCAGAAAATCGCAAATCGCACCGATGAAACGGACCGCCCAGTCCGGCTCCCATTGTGTCAAACGATCAGACAGCGAAAAAAGCGCTTCGGCTTCAGGCCGGCTGACAATGCCATCATTGTAGACTTCACCCATAATCCGGCGCGCTTCGGCTTCTGACAGCTCGCCAAGCTGGGCAACCTGTACCATCAATGACTGTAGATTTTGCTCCATAACCGGCCTCGTGGATGCTCCGCTAACGAATTAAATTCCCACAAAGCCCTTTCGATTGGGTTTACAGCTGGAAATTACCGGCGCAGACCGCCAAAAGGGCCAAGAGTCATGGCATTCGGCAACGATGCCTGCCATATTGTCCGCACGGCGCTGATTGAACCGAAGTCCGCAAGCAACGAGACGTGAAATGAACGAAGCACATGTCGATACCCTGATGCCGATGCGAACCGGCGAGATTCGTATCCATGACGCCGAAGGCTTTGAAGGGATGCGCCGGGCCGGGCGTCTTGTCGCAGAATGCCTCGACATGCTGGTGCCTGAAGTCCAGCCTGGCGTGACAACCGCGCATCTGGACGATCTGATCCGCGAGTTTGTTTTCGACCATAAAGCCCAGTCGGCCACAATAGGCTATCGCGGCTATCGTCACGCATCCTGCATCTCGCTGAACCATGTGATTTGTCATGGAATACCCAGCGACAGAGCGCTGAAACCGGGCGACATTGCCAATATCGATGTCACGGTGATCGTTGATGGCTGGCACGGGGACAGTTCACGCATGTATGCGGCCGGCACACCCAAGCGCCGCGCGACCAGCCTTATG
>JBCCMX010000142.1:0-5029 GCA_039026135.1 Pseudomonadota bacterium
CTTTGTCGAGGAACGCGCGTGTCGAGATGCGCTGGGCCACCGCTTGTGAAACATCCATTGGGTTTCTCCGTTTTGTGTCTGTATAAAATGGCTCTCTTAACGGAAGCAAAGCCCTCGGTCCTTGGTGACCTGGGCCGGCGTCGCTCGCGAGTTCATCATTGTCGAATAATGAGGGCTTGATATGTTGTGTCGGCGAGACATGGAGGGATATCATGACCGAACCAAGCACCGCCCCGGAAACCCCAACCGCTACGGACGCTTTCTTCGGTTCGGGTCTCGATAAACTGTCTGCTTTGCGGGTCTATACCCATTCGCCGATCCTTTACTGGTGGCCGGTCTGGCTGCTCGGTTTTGTCTTTCTTTTCTTTCAGGGCACGGGATTGTTGAACGAAGATGCGGCCGCTCGCGTTCAAGGACAAACATTTGTCTTTACGCTTGTTTTTGTCATTTTCTCGACCACTGTTCGCCTGCGCGGGGCCAATTCGGTAATCTTCGGCTTGCTGCTCGCAATTGGATTGATCCTGCTCTTTACGGCCAATTTGTCAGCGCCTGTCGCAAGCTTTCTTGGCGGGTTGGATATCCGTATGAGCGCCTCATTCTATGGCTTCATGGGGATCACGGTATTCCTGATGTGGGCTATCATGGTCTTCGGGTTTGACAAGGTAAAGTTCTATGATGTTGCCCCTGGCCAGGTGCACCAACGCGTCGTTTGGGGCACAGGCGATCGTGCCGAGAGCGGGGCAAACGTACGTTGCACTTACAAAAAGGACGATTTTCTGCGCCACCGCATGCTCGGTCTCGGCATCACAGGCGACATAGAAATCTCATTTCCAAACAACGAGGTTTGGGAGCTACACAATGTCTTCTTTGCCAAATCCAAAGCCCGGCGGATCAATGAGCTAATTGTGACCCGGCCGGTCGACTAGCGTTCAGGCATAAAACTGTTCGAAAAGCTCTGACAATTCTGCAGATGTGGGAACGCGCGGATTGTTTGCCGGTGATCCCGAACCCAGCGCCTCCTCAACCATGACAGGTATCTTGTCGTGATAGGCTCCCTCATTAATGCCGTATTCGCTCATGCGCGGCACGTCGAGGTCCTGGTTCAAGGATATCAGCGCATCAACCAGTTTGGCACCCGCCACCTGATCAGCATCGTCCGGACTGGCGACGTTCATGAACCGCGCGCAGGCCGCATAGCGGGGCAGCGCGCTATTTAGGGAGAATGCGGTGACACTTGGCAAGAGCATCGCATTCGACAGTCCGTGCGGCACATGAAAATGCGCACCGATCGGGCGGCTCATTCCGTGGACCAATGCGACGGATGCGTTGGAGAAAGCCATCCCGGCCAGCGTAGCGGCCCGCATCATGCCCTCGCGCGCGTCGCGATTGTCCGGTTCGCGGCAGGCGGTGTGGATATGTGTTGAGATCAAAGACATTGCGAGTTCGGCGACGCCGTCAGAGAATGGATTGGCTTTGCGACTGACATAGGCCTCAATGGCATGTGTCAGGCTATCAATGCCCGTATCAGCTGTCAGGCGCATGGGCTTGCCCATTGTCAGCTCAAAATCAACCAGCGCTGCAATCGGCATGAACGCGGCGCCTGGTAGCAGCATTTTCTCGCCGGTCTCGCTGTCAGAAATGACGGTGAATTTCGTGACTTCCGAGCCTGTGCCGGCCGTGGTTGGAATGGCGATAATGGGCAGACCTGGCTGCATCGTCATCTTCGGTGCCTTATAGTCGCGCGGCGTACCTCCGTGAACATGCAGGGCCGCCATGGCTTTGGCCGTGTCAATCGGGCTACCGCCCCCGATTGCGATGATGCAGTCAAACTGTCCGGCATCGAGTCTGGCCAGACCCGCCGACACAAGTGCGCTTGTGGGATCGGGCAGGACCTCGGCGAAAATCTCGTATTGGATGCCCGCCTTCGAGAGAGAACCGAGCGCAGGTTCGGCCAGCCCGCTTGTTATGACGAAAGCGTCGGTGACGATAAGTGGTTTCGAGACGCCGAGCTGATCAAGCAGGGCGCCGAGCGTCTTAGATGCACCGCCAGAAATATCGAGGAAACGTGGAAGAATGGCCTGCATGGTGGCGCCCCTTTAGTCTTCACCGCCAAATTTTGTCGTCCATTCGGCAACCATATCGTCTTCAATCTTCTGGAAAAGCACCGGCGGCGCCGTTATCGCCATACCGTGGGGTAGGGCATCCAGCAGATGTTCGTACTCTGGGTCTGGCCAGTTGCGCCGATCGTCTGGAATCCCAAGCGTATCCAAAATGGTTTTGGCGGTGGCCGGTATTAACGGTTGGGCGACGATTGCAAATAATGCCACCAGGTTCAGCCCCGTGCGCACACCGACGGCGGCGCCATCGACATCACTCTTATACTTCACCCAAGGTTCGGCTTGCGTCAAATACTCATTGCCAGCCGCCCACAGCGCGCGTGTTTCCGCAGCCGCTTTGCGAAACTCCATCTGCTCATAGCATTCGGCAATTGTTGCGAGGCTCTTTTTCAGCTCAGCGGCCATCCAGGCTTCATCTTCGCCGACCTGGCCGGCATCGGGCAAAGCACCGTCAAACTTGCTCACGGTGTACTTTGTGATCCGGTTGACGAAATTGCCGAGCACATTGGCAAGGTCGGAGTTTACCGCCGCCTGGAAGCCCTCCCATGTAAAGGCCGCATCTGAGCCTTCCGGCGCATTGGCCATCAGATACCAACGCCAGTAATCTGCCGGCAGCAGGTCTAGGGCCTGATCCATGAACACGCCGCGATTGTTCGAGGTCGAGAACTTGCCGCCATACCACGTGACCCAGTTGAACGCTTTCAGTCTGTCGACTGTTTTCCAGGGCTCCTGGCTGCCGAAAATGGTCACCGGAAAGCTCACCGTGTGGAAGGCGACATTGTCCTTGCCCATGAACTGGACATATTCGACATCACCAGCGCCTTTGTCGGTGCGCCACCAGCTTTGCCAGTCGCCGCCCGTCGCTGTGGCCCATTCTTGCGTGGCGCCCATATACTCGATCGGGGCGTCAAACCAGACATAAAAGACCTTGTTTTCAAAGCCTGGCCGCGGCGTACCATCCGGTGAGGAAACTGGTACGCCCCAGCTCAGATCGCGCGTGATTGCTCGGTCGCGCAGACCCTCATTGAGCCACTTGATTGCAATGGACTTTGCTAGGGGCGGCCAGTTCTCGGCTTGTTCGACCCAGGTGCGAACGGTGTCCTGCATCCTGCTTTGCAACAAGAAGAGATGGGCCGTGTCGCGAACCTCGATATTCTTGCTGCCGGAGACAGCTGAATAGGGATCAATCAGATCCACCGGGTCGAGCAAGCGTCCGCAATTGTCGCACTGGTCACCGCGCGCCTTTTCGAACCCGCAATGCGGACAGGTACCCTCGACATATCTGTCGGGTAGAAATCGGCCGTCATCGATAGAATAGACCTGTTTGGACACGCGCTCCTCGATCAGGCCGTTCGCTTCGAGTATGTGGGCAAAATGTTGCGTCAGGGCCTTATTCTCCTCGCCGGACGAGCGACCAAACCAGTCATAGGAGAGTGCGAAGCCTTCGCCGGCGGCGCGCTGAATACCGTGTTGCTCGTCGCAATAGGCGCGCACATCCAGACCCGCTGCCTGCGCGGCGAGTTCAGCCGGTGTGCCATGCTCATCGGTCGCGCAAATGTACAATACGTCATGGCCACGCAGGCGCTGGAAACGCGCGAAAACGTCGGCTGGCAACATCGAGCCCGCCAGGTTGCCCAGATGCTTGATACCATTAATATAAGGCAGGGCCGATGTGATCAGAATGCGTCGCTTGGCGGGCAGGGGCATGATGTCTTCCAGTTGTCGCCGAATTTCGGCATAGTCAGGTAGGGTGTGCAGGCGCTTCTCTTAAGTGCGCAATAACAGAATGAAAACACCCGGAGGGAGGAAACCATGCTGCGACTCGCAGGTGTCAATCTGATAGGCGTCTTTTTATCGGCTATCGCGATGTTTTTTATTGGGTTTATCTGGTTTGGAGTTTTGTTTCAGGTGCCCTGGATGCAGGCGAACGGCATGTTCTTCGCTGAGGGCAGCCAGACAGAGTTTCAATGGTTGTCGGCCAGCGGCGTCCAGACAAGCGAAATCGCGCCGTCGTCGGCCATTATGGGCGCCGGTTTCGTGCTCTCGGTTGTGCTGTCATATGGTCTCGGCTGGCACCTGAAGCAGAAGTCGATCACTAAACTATCGACAGCGGTTCTGTTTGGCCTTTGGCTCAGCCTCCTGATCGGTGTGCCGCTCGCTGCTTATGACATGGTCTATACCCAATATCATTCGATCGGCGGCTTTTTTGTGGATGCCGGATACACAGTGGCGACCTTTGTCGCAGGCTGCGCCGTTCTATCGCGTTTCGACTAAAGAAAATCCTCGAGAGCGTAAAGCGCGCCACTCGGGGATAAGTCGCTATGATGGTTTGCATCAACGCGGTGGGAGAAAAGGTGGGTGCGTTTAGCCGATTTCGGGCTGGTAGGCGGCAATCATCACCTCGACGCGCCGGGCCATTGGTTCGATGGGGTCGGCAAGGCTTGCTGTCACAATTTCCGCGCTGAACTGGTCGCTTGTGACGCCATTGGCATCCATCAGCTCCTGCACCAAGACAAGCCGGTCGGCTGCGAGCAGGGCATTGCCTTCCGTTTCGGCTTCATCGGCGGCGAGGGAGACAAGCTCGACCTTGGCGACGGCGCAACCGGCCGCACGATCGCTCGCGGCCTGAATGGCGTTCAGTGCGTGTTGGCTGAGAACCGTCTCGCCGCGTTGAAAATAAATCTGGGTAGTAAACGGGGCGCAATAACTCGTGTCGGACGGCGTATAGACGGCCGTTGGAGGCGGCGCCAGACCGTCGGCGGCGACCGGCAGACTGATCGCGGAGAGGG
This sequence comes from Pseudomonadota bacterium, assembly GCA_039026135.1. GTDB lineage: Bacteria > Pseudomonadota > Alphaproteobacteria > Caulobacterales > Hyphomonadaceae > Henriciella. The sequence continues at coordinate 4,907 of JBCCMX010000142.1, forward strand.
CTGCGAGGGCAGCAATCGGTTTCATCATTGTCAGCTACTTTTTCTTGGTTCTGATTATCATCGTGCGAGCGGCCAATACATGCCGCGATCTTGATCAAATGTGGCAACTGCATGATCTTCTAA
>JBCCMX010000143.1:0-4922 GCA_039026135.1 Pseudomonadota bacterium
AGTTCAGCGAGCCGGCACGTGTTCAGCAGGCTTGGCTCGACCTTGTCGACAATAAAGTCCCTGCATCAACGGGCATGCTTTTGAGCCTCAAGCCCTAGCCTAGCACAGTGGCCTGCGGCGCAAGCCGGTTCATCTCCGCGGTCCAGTCATCAAGCCTGCTTGCCTCAACGCACGCCACAATGCACCCGCCAAACCCGCCACCTGTTAGCCGGGCGCCAATCGCGCCGGCTGTCTCGGCGTCCCGCACCAGCTGATCAATAGCGGGAAGAGAGACATCAAAATCGTCCCTCAGCGAGGCGTGACCGGTCTTCAGGATCTCTGCCACAGCGCCGATATCTCCGTGCTTCAAAGCATGCACAGCCTGCTCAACGCGGCGCTGTTCTGTGTAGGCGTGGCGCGCACGGCGGTTCAGCGGTTCGGGCAGCTTGTCGATGTTCTCCGCTTGCGTTCGCGAGAGGTGGCAGAGATAGCTCGCGCCGAGTTGGCGCGCGGCCTGCTCGCATTCACTGCGCCGTTCAGCATAGCGGCCCTCATCGAGCTTGCGGGAAATGCCGGAATGGACCACCGCAAAGTGATAGTTAGTGGGCAGCGCAATGGCTTCAAACGAGAGATCTCGCGTGTCCAGCGCCAGAGCATGGCCCGTCGGCGCCGCTGCCACCGCCATTTGATCCATGATCCCGCAAGGCACACCAATGAAATCGTTCTCAACCCGCTGGGCCATGCGCGCGAGCGTCTCCACCGCTGGGGTCGTCGCAGCCATTTTGTGCAGGGCGGCGATCAAGCCCACCGTCAAAGCGGCCGACGAAGACAGGCCCGCACCAGCCGGTATCGTGCTGTTGATGGCGACATCTACGCCGCCGGATATGATGCGGTCTGCCCGCGAGATTTGCAGGGCGCCAGCGGCATAATCTGACCAGCGTCCAGATTTGAGTTCGTCGGGCGCATGAGCCTGCGTTTCGTTGAAATTCGCAGAGTAAATATGATCTCGGTCATCCGGCGACGGACCAAGGGCGATGGCAATATGGCGCGCAATCGCGGCGGGTAGCACTGTCCCGCCATTATAGTCGATGTGCTCGCCGATCAGGTTGACCCGGCCCGGGGTAACGGTTTCGGCCTGCGGTGCGTGGCCAAACACGGACTGAAAGGTCTCCGAAATGCTCACAGGTCTCGCATCTCACTGGCGGTGCGCTCGGGCATGATGTCGACGGTGAAAATGCTTGTCGCCTGTTCGACGGAGGCGAGGTATTTCACTTTGTCGGGTGAACGAAGCAGCGGGTAAAACTGGGCGGTGAAGTGGAAGGTATCATCAGCGCTTTTGGGTGCGGCATGTAGCGAAAGCATATAGGGGCAAGCGCGCCCGAACAGCTTGTCATAGCGGGCGGTCATCCCTCCCAGAAGATGGGCAAAGCCCTCAATCTCCTCGGCGGTAAACGCCCAGGGACCCCGCCGTCGCTGCGTGGGCGCAAGCCAAGTTTCATAGGGAAACCGTGCAAAAGGCGGGGCGAACGCCGTGACACCGCCTTGTGCATCGATCTGATAATCATCCTGCCAGCTGGCCAGCGCGCGGGAAAGATCAAAGCCATTGGCAAACCCGTCTGCGGCGGCCTTCTGAACGGGCGGCGTCATGTCGAACGCATAAATCTGCCCGTGCGGGTGTGAGAGCGTGACGCCGACTTCCTGCCCGCGATTTTCAAACGGTAAGACCGTGTCAAAGCCCTGATCGAACAGGGCCTGGTACCGGTCAATCCAGGCCTTCACCAGAAGAACGCGCCGCGCCTGGCTCAGCGTCGCCAGGCTGCCTGTGTCCTCGGGCGTGTAGACAACGACATCGCAATGCCCATTTGCCGGGGCGATGTCGGCCGCGTGTCCCTCAGTCCCTTTGGAACCGTCGCGGCGGCTGAGGCTGGGGAAACGGTTTTCAAACACGGCGAGTTCGAATGTGTCGAAAGGAATTTCTGTTGCAGGCGCGCCAGGCTGAGCCGGTGCCAAAGGATTATTCGCGGCACTTGGCTGGAAGGTCCGGTCCTGGCGCGCGGCGGCATAGATGTTCCACTCGCCGCGCAATGGGTGGAAACGCAGGTGAGAGGCACCCGGTGCGGCGTCCAGCCCGTCATTCAGAGGCGGCTGATCTGGCGGCCTGTACCCGTACAGGCGGATGATGCGTCCATCGGTTTTTTTATGGTCACGGCGAAACAGCGGGCGTCCATCAGGCGCGTGGCTAAACTGGATCGGTTGTTCAGACACGGGGTTTCTCCGCTGGCGGCGCCGTTCGGAATTCGGTCTTGCAGCAAATTTACATCCGGCGCTACGGTCATTTTCATACGAGAAGGATGTCACGCATGACAATTGAAGCGCAGAAACTGGGCGTTTGCTACTATCCCGAGCACTGGCCAGAAACAGTCTGGGCAGACGATGCGCGCAAGATGGTCGATCTTGGTCTGAAACAGGTCCGCATTGGCGAGTTTGCCTGGAGCCGTATCGAGCCTGATCCGGGCCGGCTTGAATGGGACTGGCTTGACCGTTCGATCGAAACACTGGGGCAGGCCGGACTGGAGGTGATGCTTGGCACACCAACAGCCACCCCGCCCAAATGGCTGATTGATCAGCATCCTGACATTCTGGCCCATGATGCGCAGGGGCGCCCTCGCCAGTTTGGGTCAAGGCGCCACTATTGTTTTTCCTCGCAGGTTTATCGCACAGAAGCAGCTCGCATCGTTGAGCTTGTTGCCGAACGCTATGGCGGCCACGACGCGGTGACGTCCTGGCAGACCGACAATGAGTATGGATGCCATGACACGGTGCGAAGTTATTCACCCGCGGCCAAGCGCGCTTTTCGTGTCTGGCTGAACGAGCGGTATGGCAGTATTGCAGATCTCAATACGGCGTGGGGGACGGTGTTCTGGAGCCAGGAATATCGCGACTTTGATGAGGTGGATCTCCCCAATCTGACGGTCACCGAACCGCATCCCTCACATGTTCTCGACTTTTATCGCTTCTCCTCCGATCAGGTTGTGGCGTTCAACAGGATGCAGACGCAGATTATTCGCAAACATGCGCCGGGCTGCGATATCGTCCACAATTATATGGGCTTCTATTTCAACTTCGATCATTTCGAGGTGGCCAAGGATCTCGACGGCGTCGGATGGGACAGCTATCCGCTGGGTTTCCTCGATGTCGAGAACTTCTCTGACGACGACAAGCAGAAATATATGCGCCGCGGGCATCCTGATTTCGCCGGTTTCTTCCATGATCTCTATCGTGGTTGCGGGCGAGGGCGCTGGCAGATTCTGGAGCAACAGCCGGGGCCTGTGAACTGGGCCCCGCATAATCCGGCGCCGGAAACAGGCATGGTTCGCTTATGGGCACTGGAAGGCTTTGCCCACGGCGCCGAGGTGGTCAATTTCTTTCGCTGGCGCCAGGCCCCGTTTGCCCAGGAGCAGATGCATGCCGGCCTCGAACGACCCAATCACAGCCCGGCGCTCGGCTTTGACGAAGCGCGCCGCGCCAGCGAAGATTTAGCTAACCTTGTTCCTGAAACAGACCCGCAGCAGGCAACGATTGCAATTGTCTTTTCATATGAGGCGTGCTGGCTCTACGAGGCGCAGCCTCAGGGCGCAGGGTGGTCATATACCGGCCTTGCCTTTGACTGGTACAGCGCCCTGCGCGCATTCGGGGTGAATGTTGACTTCATCTCGCCGGCGATGAGCCATGATGGATATGCCCTTGTGATCGTGCCATCTCTGCCGATCGTTGAGTCGGCTTTTTTAGAGCAGATTAAAGACGGCACGCGGACCTATCTTTTTGGTCCGAGAAGCGGTTCGAAAACGCTGTCATTGCAAATTCCAGATGGTCTCGCGCCGGGACTGCTCAAAGACCTGCTTCCGCTAACCGTGTCACACGTTGAAAGCTTCCCGCCATTTCACCGTGAGCAGGGCCGGTTTTCCGGAACAAGCGTTGAGGGCCGGTTATGGTTTGAGCACGTTATTAGCGAGCTGGAGCCCATCGCGGAAACCCCTAATGGCGAGGGGCTGCTCTATGAGACAGCGCAGATTGTCTATGCAGCGACGGTGCCCGGACCAGCCTTTTTGGAGCAGATTATGCGCCACGTTTTGACCAAGGCCGAACTGGCGGCCAACAAACTGCCCGATGATGTGCGCATCCGGCAGAATGGTGATCTCGTCTATGCGTTCAATTACGGGGACAAGGCGATTCTACTACCAGAGGAGACCACGCCGAACAGCGAAGCTTTTGTTATAGGCGGGCGCCGCGTGCCACCTGCTGGCGTGTCTGTCTGGCGAACATATTAGCTTACAGGGCTGGCATTTTTTCCGTGCGAATGGTGATGTGACGGCGCTTGTCCAGCCAGTTACATTTTTATCAGGCGGCCTATTGCTTACCGTCGCGGCGTCTTTCATACGCGGGTGACTTGTTGATGACGGGGTTCTAAACGAGATATGCACGGTGAAGTCGCTCCATTGCAGACGCGAGATGCCTCTGCGCCGGTTGGAAATGCGCTGCGAATTGCCATTCTCTCATATCGCTCGGACCCCACCATTGGTGGTCAGGGCGTCTATGTTGACTATCTGACCCGTGCTCTGGTGGATCGCGGTCACCGAGTGACGGTGATTTCCAGTCCGCCTTATCCAATCGTGGATGAGCGCGTAAATCTGGTGAAAATTCCGTCGCTCGACCTTTACGCCAAACCGCACAATGGCAACCTGGCGCTGCGCCCACACCATCTGCTGAGCCCGACTGATACGTATGAGTATTTTGGTCATCTCTCGGGAAAATTCGTTGAACCCTACACATTCGGCCAGCGGGTGTTCAAATACCTCAAGAAGCATGTTTCAGAATACGATGTTGTGCTGGACAACCAGACCCTTTCAAACGGCATCTTGCGTGTTCAGAACCAACTGAAATTG
>JBCCMX010000144.1:0-4843 GCA_039026135.1 Pseudomonadota bacterium
GATGGCTCCCAGCCTGTCATGACCAACGGTTTCGCTTATTGCGCGATTCGAGGACGCGTTTTCGGTGATTTCGCCTTTTGATCCCGGTCTCAGCTAAAAAACCCTTAGCGGACAAGCGACTGCGCGCGCAAGTCAATTTGCATCGGATGACACGCAAATTCCGGCTGGCGTGGCGAAAATGCCCTTTTCGGTGCCCCGCGCGCGGCGTTTTCACACATGCCATATGGTGAATTTATAAGCGATTTCAACATGTTGTTGTCAGCTCACCCAGCGGTCATGAAAGACGAGGCGGTCCTGTTGGCGTTGCAAGACAAATTCGTCGCCATCGAGCGCGGCAAATTCGGTTTTGGAGACCGGGCGGTCAATCTCGCGCAGCGCAGCGACTAGCCTGTCGCAGAACAGCGCGTCGGTTTTCAGCCGAACAGCGTGAGGGTGAGATGTCAGCGGATCGATAAACGGGTTGGTGTTGATTTCGTAGATCTCGACCTTGCCATCGACAATGGCATAGTCGGCGCGGCCATAGTCGATTTTCGCGACGTCAAAGGCCTGGCTGACCGCGTCGGCGTAGCGATTGGTTGCAACAAGATCATAGTCTTCCTGATACATTTGCGCTGAGGCCACGCCTTCTTCGCCAAGCTTGGCCTGCCAGTCGCGTTCGTGGACGGCCGGCGTTGCAATCATTGTCTCGCCGACGCGGAACATGGCGAGTTTGCGGAAGACCCCGTCTTCGGTCGGCTGGGCACGGTATTCCACAAACATCAGATCGCCGACCACATAGCCGTCCTCAATGGCGCTTTCGAGTTCGGCCTCGGCGTCCTGCGCTGTTTCAAGCAATTCGGTCAGTGTTCCGCGATGACCGTTGCGCGTGCGCAGAAAGACCGGATAGCGATCCGGCAGGCCGTCCACGGCCGCATCCCAGACCTGGAATGAGTTGTGGCCGCGATGATGCAACTGTTTCAGCAAAGGCAGGCGTTGCAGCGCGCGGGCCGGATCATTCAGCACCGTGGCGCCGGCATCGCGCAGCTCGCGATAGATCAGCGAAGCCAACTCAAGATGCCAATAGGTCAGCCGATCAAAGTCGGTGAAAATATAGGTGCCAACAGGAAGCTTTTTCTTCCGCAACAACCGGTTGTAGGACCAGATCTGGATGTCCGGCGCGCCGGGCATGTTTGCAATGCGTTCAGCCGCATATTTGTGACCGCCACTGGCAATGAATGTGATCATATCGACCTCTCAGCTCTGTCCTGTCTCGGCGGTCAGGCCAAGGCTGTCTGAATCGGCTTGCCCGTCGCCTCGCAACAGCGCGCGTGCGCGGGCCAATCCAGCAGAAATGCGCTTCGGCCAGATGATCAAGTGAACGAGCGTGTAAACCGTGATGCCGACCGCGGTGAGGCCTGCGATTTTGAGAATGGGCGACAGGTCTGCTGGAAGCGCTGAATGCGTGGCATAGACGATCGCGCCCATACCAAGCGCTGCGGCGAGCGCGCGCCAGCCAATCAGAAACTGCTGAACAGCCGGATAACCGGTGTGTTTTTGGACCAGCCAGGCCGAGAATGGCCAGGTCAGGAAAAGCCGAAGCGTCACCATCGCGACCAGGCCCGTCGAGGCGTAAGGCAGGAAAACTGGGGCGAGGACAATCAGGATCGCGATCCCGGCTGCCAAGATATAAAGCGGCGCCTGGGTCTGACCGAGCCCTCTGAGGATGGCAATGTTGAAACTGCCGGTCGCGTCGCGCAGTCCCAGAAGCAGGGCCAGCTGCAGGGGCAGGACAACACCATCCCAACGCTGACCAAGAAACAGCGGCGCGGCCAGCGGGATCAGGATAAGCGCACCGATCGTTGCCGGATACATAATGAACGCGGCCAGCTCGAACACATCATCCATCAATTTACGGATCTGGCCGATTTCATTTTGCAGGCGGGCAACGACCGTCATGGCAAGGCTGCCAAACCCGCCCATCAACGTGCCCGACAGCTGGCCGGCCAGATTCATGGCCAAACCGAACAGGCCCACTTCACGTTCACCAAAGAAGTAGCCAAGCAGCAATCTGGGCAGGGATCCGTCGAGATAGCCAAGGCAGTTGGTTGCCACTGTATCGCGGTTGAAGGCCCATAATTCGCGGATATGCCGCGCCCGTACGGCAAAGCCGGGCCGCCAGTTGGCTAGCCGGGCATAAATCACAACTGCGATCGGTGCATAGATCAGGGATGGGACAATCAGGCTCCAGACGCCGTAGCCCATGACCGCCAGCGCAATCGAGATCACCAGCAGCGGAATGTCAAACGCCGTCTCGACGAGGACGACTTTCTTGTGATCCAGGCTGCGCGCGATCAGCGCGCACGGAATCTCACTCTGCATTGTCATGAAGCCCCCAAAGGCCATGACCGGCATCACGTAGGCGAGCTCTTTCACCTCAAAGAGCGCCGCAAAGAAGGGCGCCGACAGGGCCATGACCAGCGCGAAAACGGCCCCCAGAACGAAATTGATCCAGTAGATCGCATCGACATGGCCTGGCTCAAGCGTATCGCGTTGTTCCAGACTGTCGGTCAGCGTCGCGCCCCAGAAGATGCCGCCAACCCCCAGCACAACGCCCGCAATCCCGACAATGCCATAGACTTCAGGGCCGAGGATTCGCGCCAGAACCAGCAGGCTGATCAGACTGATGGCCGAGCTGAACCAGTCATCCGCAAACATCCATAAGGCGCTTGTCGTGGCTTTGCGGATGATGGACATAGGCTGTCCCTATGCCCAGTTCAGCAGGTGGTCGCGCTGCGCATCCAATGTTGCAAGAACGCTGGTGCCTGTCTTCGTCAATCGCCCGTTTTCTCGCACAATTTCGACGCCTTCGGTATAGATGCGTGCGGCTTCTTCTGCGTCCTGGGTCGCGCGTTGGCGCTCCTGAACCGGCAGCGACAGGTCGGCCACTTGGTGTTGCATCACATAGAGCATTCTCGCCGACACAAAAGCAGCATGAAATATGCCCTCAAGCGGCCGCTCTGTCTGGCGAATGGGCGACCAGAACAGCTCGCTGTCAGGGTTCTCCACCAGCATCTCGTTCCGGCAGGCACCAAACAAGGCGGCGTGGCCTTCCTCGTGCGCCAGGGATGTGACCAGCTGAGAGGTCGTAAACTCGCTCTCTGCATTGAGGAAAAGAGCGCCCCAGAGTTTGAAACTGGTGCCGCCTTCGAAAATCGTCGGTGAACTGTCATCGGGCGACACGAGAATGATATCGCGGATGAGTGTGCGAAACTCCTTGCCAAGGTCCGGCACTTCCCGGTCAATCCACGCAAAGGCGGCGTGCAGAAGCTGTTCAAACCGATCAGCATCGTCATCATAGGGAATATCGATGCCCGAAGCGCCCGTTCGGCCATTGCCCATATAGCGCTGAAACCGGTCAGTCTCTGTTTCACTATAGTCCTGGCCCAGGCGGTAGATGGCGGCGGGGGTCTCGGCAGGCTGTGAGGCGATCACCTCGTTCAAAAGCGCGCGCGCGGCCGCCTCGTCACCGGCCTGTACTGCGCTGACAAGATCATAATAGCCGCCAAATACGCTGGGGCGCAGCTGCGGATTGGCGCTGACTTGCTCAGCCCACGCCGCCGCCATGTCTTGATCAACCGCGAGGCCCTGTTCGTCCAGTGCCTGTGCCAAATACGTCACGCTATCGCTTAGCGCGCCGTGCATTAGCCGATTGTTCTGCTGCGCCTGATCAGGGCAGGGGGCAAACTCGAAATCCAACATGGCCACTCTTGTGCAGATTTCCTGCCAGTCTAAAACGCGCGGCATGCGCCGGCTCTGCTGTCATTTTGCATAAAAAAAGGGCCGGCAAAGCCAGCCCTTTAAATGAGATGGTCTTGTAACCTAGCGGTTACGACGACGACGCAAGCGACGACGCCAACCGCCACCGCAGTCTCCGCCATTGCCTTTTCCGCCGACCATTGTGTCGTTCTTCGCGTCAGCTTTATTGCTGAAACCAAGAAGATGAGTAGTTTCGATTTTCATTATAGTCCCTCCATGGTGATTGTGGGTATAATCAAGACTGCAAATGGCGTGCAACAAGGTACACTGCGGGAGGGAATCGCGAAATTTATTACTCGCCTGTTAGGATAGCTTTATCCATGTCGCGGGCATTCGCTGCGCTGCGATACAATGGTTAGAGGGCTGTAATATCTCAATATATCGTGTTTTTTTCGCTTTTGTGGAGAGCGCGGCGCGCGCCTGAAATCGGCTACGCCGCCGCCTGTTTCAGGCGAGCGCTTTGTATTCGGAACTGCTGGTGCAACACGGCAAGCGCTTCCCGGCTTTCTGCAATGGCAATGGCGTGTTCAGCTTTGAAGAAGGGGTCGGTAATCTCTGGGGTTTCGCGTTCGATGAGATCCAGGGCGCGTTCGATCAATGTAATATAGAATATCGCATTCGGTGTCGTACTGTCGGCCATGAACTGCCCTCAAATATCGCCTCATGCGCGAATATACACTTATTGGCGAATGAGGCAATATGCAATCTAAGGTAGCATTTCAATTTATTACAGTTTGCGCTCGGCAGACCGTGCCAGTTTGATACGCTCAATCAGATCCTGGAAGTCCTGATCGAGCCCGGGGTTGACTGCGCCGGGGTCGACCAGCGCCACCATTTCGTCCGGTGCAACTGTCTTGCGGTCAGTGCTGGCGAATTTCGCAACCACTTTGACTTCCGCGGCTTTGCGGCCCTTGCTGTAGAATTCGTGCAACAGGCCGACATAGGCATCATCCCAGCCGGTGACCCGGGAGCGCAATTCAAATTTCTGCGGGAAGGCCATCATGCGCGAGATGATCATGGTCTGCCCGCAAATCACCGGGAACCAGCC
>JBCCMX010000145.1:0-4815 GCA_039026135.1 Pseudomonadota bacterium
AAGTTGTCGCAATCCGCGACGCATATGTCGCCATCTGGCATGAAGAGCGCGTCCTGTGGCCGATCAAAGCGGTACGGCCTGGATGTACTTGGCGGCGGCAATACGAGTCTGCTCTTCCAGCAGCTTGTCGAAGAGCAGCAAATCGCCATCAATGTTGGTACATTTGCCTATACCAGCCTGCATGATGAAGGCCCGGCGGCAATTTTTGCTACGCCTGCGCCCGGCACCGATCTTGAAACGCTCGAAACCGCCTTGATGGTCGCCTTGCGCGCGCAACTTGCCGAGGGGTTTGATGAGGCCGATGTCACACGTGTGAAGAATAGCAAAGCGGCCAGCGCCATCTATGCGCGCGACAGCCAGGAAAACATGGCCAACACATTCGGCGCTGCGCTCGCGATCGGGACACCGATTGAGGACATTCTGTCTTACCCTGAAGATGTGCGTGCGGTGACGGTTGAGCAGGCGCTTGATGCGGTTCGCAGCGTGTTTGGCGAAGACAAGCATTTTATCGAGGCGCATTTGCTGCCAGCTGAGGAGGCGCGCTGATATGATGAGCCGTTCGTTTGCTGCGCTGCTGTCAGCCGCCGCGCTGGTGGCCTGTGGCACGCCGGAACCTTCTGACCCTTATGCCGAGATGAATGTTACCGTGCATGACGGGACGTTCGCGACAATCCAGCAATTTGAGACGCCGGGCGGTGTTTCCGTCTGGCTGGTTGAGGAACCGTCCATTCCCATTCTGTCGCTGCGCATGGCCTGGCAAACCGGATCGACGACCGACCCGGACGGCTTGGAGGGGCTGACCCAGTCCATGGTCTATCAGATGAATGAAGGGGCCGGCGAGCTTGATAGCCTGGCATTCTTTAAGCGGATGGAAGAGCTGAATATGAGTTTCGGCTGTAGCGCCAGCCGGGATTCGACCTTTTGCAATGCCTCCATGCTGACAGATGCTGCCGAAGCGTCCTTCGATTTGATCGGCCTTGCGTATCGCGCGCCGCGGTTCGATGACGGGCCATGGTCGCGCTTTATCCGCGAGCAAGAGGTGTCGCTGGCCACGCGGGAGACGAATGCGGGATTTCTGGCGGCGCGGGCGACGCGCGATGCCCTGTATCCTGGCCATCCCTATGCGCGCGATATCAGCGCCGACAGTCTGGCGGCATTGAGCGTTGCGGCTGCCAAGGGCCACAAGGACATGATCATGACGAAAGAGGGGCTTCTGGTGACCGCAGTTGGGGCGATCTCGCCGCAGGCACTCGCCCCGCTGATCGACAAGGCGATTGAAGGGTTGCCCGAGAGCAGTGCGGCTGAGCCGGTTGAGACAGTGTCTCTTGCGCCAGCGCCAGACGCGCCGCTATTGATTGACTTGCCACAGCCGCAAAGCCTCGTGCGCTTTACCGCGCCCGCCATGCCGCGTGACAATCCGGATTTCTACCCGGCAATCGTGGTCAACTACACGCTTGGCGGCGGCGGGTTTGAAAGCCGCCTGATGGAAGATTTGCGCGAAGAGAAGGGCCTGACCTATGGCGTCTCGACAAGCCTGAATGCCGGCCGGCATCTTCAGACATGGTCTGGCGGCGGGCAGACCAAGAATGAAAGCGCGTCGGACTTTATTGACGGGGTGAAGGCGAATATCGCGCTGATGGGCGAGGCGGGATTGACGCAGGATGAGCTGGCCGGTGCCAAGGCTTTTCTCACCGGCTCTTACCCGCTTGGCTTTGACAGCAACGCGAAAATTGCGGGGAATATGATGAGCGTGCGCCTCGATGGCCTTGGCGTTGATTTCTTCGACAAACGCAATGCGCTGGTCGAGGCGGTAACCCTGGAAGAGGTGAACCGCGTGGCCGCGACCTATCTCGACCCGGACAGATTTACATTCGTGGTTGTTGGCGAGCCACAGGGATTAAAATAGGGGGGGCGTCTCGCGCCCCCCCTAAAAAGATATCGGACTATTGCGTGTCCGCTTCAGCCAGACGTTGGGCTGGTACAAGTGTTTTATCTGGCGTTATGATCTCAAGGACTTCGCCGCGGCGGATGACGCAGGTCAATTCCGTCTTGTCGCCATCTTGCCACATGTCGAAGGACAGCTTGCGTTTGGATACACCGCGCGCGGCGGTGAGGTTGAATGTGGCTTCCGCGAGCTCTGGATTTGCGATTTCACTGTAGAGCGCCTGAAGTGACGTTTGGCAGGCCTCGGCCTGGGCTTGGGTATCGGCGTGCGCAAGTGGGGCTGCGACCATAGCCGTGGCGGCGAGTGCGATGAGGGTTGTAGGGCGTTGCAACATGGGGAGGACTCCTTCTGGTTTCTGGGAGATTTTCAGAGTAGATGCTGCAATAACGCTTGAAAATATCTTATTTTGCAGAAATATTCTGCAATTATGCAGAATATGGATTGGGACAATCTCCGCTTTTTTCTCGCAATTGCGAAGACCGGGTCGGCGACCGGCGCTGCCAGTGCTTTGGGTGTGAATTATACGACAGTTACCAGACGGTTAGCGGCGTTGGAGGACGATCTTGAGGTGCCCCTGTTTGATCGAGAAGAACGGCAGTGGGCACTCACAGCGGCGGGCGCCAATATTTTGGCAGCGGTGCAGTCCATTTCGGAATATGCCGGGGATGTTCGCAGGCAGGCGCTGAAAGAGACAGCCTCGATCGGCGGGCGCCTTCGCGTGACCGCTGTTTCAATGTTGATTGAACGCACCCTTTTGCCGGAACTGAAAGCCTTTCAGGATTTGTATCCTGCGATCGAGGTGGAATTGATTGCGACGGCTGATCCGCTCAGCTTGGCCTCACGTGAAGCCGACTTTGCGTTTCGACTGACAGAGACGCCTCCGCCACGGTCCATCGGCTCTCGGCTTGGGGTTGTGAACTATGGCATTTACGGCTCGAAAGAGGTGTATCAGGCCTATCAAAGCGGCGAGCAGGTGCCGATCATATCACTGCCCTTTGATCATGAGCTTGGCTCGGTTTGGGGTGCGGCAGGTTTTGCCAATGCGACACGAACCCTACGATGTGATTCGGTGGATGCAGGGTTTGCAGCTTGCCGCTTGGGGTTTGGCGCGGCGTCCTTGCCGTGTGTCTATGCCGATCAGGACCCTGACCTGTTTCAATTGATGAGCTTGCAGGGGCATTTTTCCCAGGAATTGTGGCTGTTATCCCATGCTGATCTGCGCCACACGCCTCGCATGCGTGTTTTTCGGGAATTCGTGCTGTCGCAATTTCAAAGCATCTTGCCCGGCAGGCAGGATGAGTGAGCCGAACCGGCCTCACTGCAGGAAAAACGGCTCGGGGGTGACCGTATAGCCCTTGCGGTCGTTGTTGGCGCGACTGCGGGGGTGAATTAGAGATAGGCCAGCATCGACAAGCTGAAATCGATACCGGTCACGATGATGGCGAAGAGAAAGCCACCGACCACGCGCAGGCCAAAGCGCACCTCTGGAATGTCTTTGTCGCGAAAGCCCTCGCGCACCCAGTAGAGACCATAAAAGAACAGCCCTGAGAACAGAACGAGCAGGCCGGCATGACCCTGGATCAGGTTTGATAGGCTGAGCGCTGCGCCGAGGACAAAGGCGCTCGCGCCAAGTCCGAAACCGCGCCGAACATAGGACCAGAGCGGTTTGCGATAGGGCTGTGAGAAGCCAAAGGCAAAAAAGGAGATCGCATAGGCCAGGGTCATGCCCATGAAGAGGCAGAGGACTGGCATGCCGGCCGCAAGACCCTGCAGCCACCAGACCGCATCGGGTTGAATAAGGCCCGCGATCCAGGCGCCCAGCAGGGTAAAGACAGCCATGGTCGCGACGAAGACGATGGCGGGTTTCTTATAGCCATCATCCCACAATGAGCGCGTATTGGCCGAGATGAACAAGGTGAGCACGACGAAAAGTGGCTGCCAGTGGTCCTGCAGTGTCAGCTCGAGGTTCAACAGTCCATTGAAGCTGTTCAGCAACACATTGGCCACCGGGTTGAGGACGCTCGCGATAACACCGAGCAGCTGGCGATAGCCGTCGACCACCCACTGGAAGAGACTTGAGAGCTGGAAGTCGATAAATACGGTTTGCATCAAGGAGACGATTGATGGCGCGCCGATAAAAGCTGTGAACAGCCAGAAGACAAAGCCAAGGTCCTTGGCCGCCTGCAGCAGCGTCAGGCGCTCGGCATGTTCGTCTTCAAGTAAAACGGTTTCGGGATTTTCCATGGATATATACGTCCCCAGATTTACGCCTTACAACGCTCGCCAGAGACCGACAAGAGGCGTCGATGGATCCGTTTGAGCAGGCGACACATGCGCTGAAACATGCGCTGAAAAGTGAGGTGGTGCCTGCGCTGGAAGGGGCGGTGTATACAGACAAGCACCGCGTGTTTGAAGCGGCCAGTCCGCAGCGTGCACGGATTGCAAATGCGATCAGCGCGCAGGTGGCCAAACTGGCCTCCGACAGGGCAAGGCCGATAACGGTGCTGAGTGTCGGTTGCGGCGATGGCGCGCTTGATCTCGCGATACTGGACAAGGCCGGCAGCGACATTGAGCTGTTTTGCGGCCTTGATGCGAATGCAGATCAGATCAGCGCCTTTGCCGCGCGTGCGCACGGGCGTGCGAATGTGGAGCTTATTGTCGGCGATCGGCTGGCCAGCCTTCATCCACGGCGTTTCGACTTGGTCTATGCAATCCATCTGATCTACTATGTCGGCGATGTTGGCGGATTTCTGGATAGCCTGGCGCAAGTCGCCATGCCGGGTGGGCAGATCATTGTCGCTGTCGCGCCGAAATCGCCCATGAATGTGATCGCCGACCTGTTCTGGCGCGAGCAGGGGACTGAGGCTTTG
>JBCCMX010000146.1:0-4672 GCA_039026135.1 Pseudomonadota bacterium
CAGGCCCTGATCGACGCACACTGGGCCGATGCACGCGCCCCGCTCTATCCCCACCAGACCGAAAGCCCGATCTGTATCGACAAGACCATCAATGACCGACCCTGCGAGAATGACGAATATATCATCTGGGCCAATTAAACACGCCCAAACGTCACGGGGCAGCGGTCGAGCTCACAACCGCCGCCCCGCCTTGATCGAAACGGCTAGACCTTGACGATCAGCTTGCCCTTGTTGCGGCCATCGAACAGCATGCGAAGGGTTTCGGGAAAATTCTCAATCCCTTCAACAATATGCTCGTCCAGGCGCAGCTTGCCTTCTTGCGACCAGCCCAGCATTTCCATGATCGCATGGCGAAACTTGGCGCTATAATCAAAGATCACAAAGCCTTCCATACGCCCGCGCTTGACCAGAAGCTGAATATAGTTGCTCGGGCCCGCCATGGGTGTATCGCCAATATTGTTATACTGACTAATCGCGCCGCACAGGACGATCCGCCCATGCATGGCCAGATTGGCGAGCGCCTTTTCCAGAATTGTGCCGCCAACATTGTCGAAATAGATATCAACGCCGTTCGGGCATTCAGATTTCAGCGCCGCTGAGAGATTATCATTCTTGTAGTCGATACAGGCATCAAAGCCATAGTCTCTCACAACCATCTCACATTTCTCTTTTCCGCCGGCAATGCCGACCACGCGGCAGCCCTTGATCTTGGAAATCTGGCCGACAACGCTGCCCACGGCGCCAGCTGCACCCGACACCAGAACCGTCTCGCCTTCCTTGGGCTGGCCCACCTCAAGCAAGCCGAAATAGCCCGTCATACCCGGCATGCCGAGACCACCGATAAATTTTTCCGGCGGCGCCAATTCCGGCATGATCTTGGTGAAGCCTTCGGCAGGTCCAACATAATGCGTCTGCACACCCGGGACGCCCAAAACAGAATCGCCAACCGCAAACTTGTCAGATTTACTCGCGGTCACCTTGCCGATACCGCCCGCCCGTATCACCTCGCCCAGGCCAACCGGCGGCACATAGGACGGCACATCGGTCATCCAGCCGCGCATGGCCGGATCAACCGAGATATACTCAACGTCGACAGCAATTTCGCCATCCTCGAGGTCGCGCGGTGCATCGTGCGTTTTTTCCCAAACATCATCCTGCGGGACACCGTCGGGTCGTTTGATCAATCTGATTTGTTTTGGCGTGGTCATGTCTGACATCCTTGTCGATGAGTTCAATGCGCGCTGGTCTGATCGGCAGGGACACCCGCTTCAATTCAAAATATTATGTCACTCTTTGTGCCAAAATAAAGCTAGCGTCAATCTATGACGCGAGGTCGTGTGGCTTGAAATGAAACCAAAAGGTGTGCGATACGGGCTCTAGCCGGCCGCCAGAAGTGCCTCAACATCGCCCCGGCGCGGCAGGCTGGGCTGCGCGCCCGCACGTGTCACCGCGAGTGCCCCGGCCGCCGCGGCAAAACGCAGGGCTTTCACCTCGCTTTGACCTTCAGCCAGAGCCACCACCAGCGCGCCGCAAAACGTGTCGCCCGCCCCGGTTGTATCGGCCACGGTCACATCGAATGCGCCCGTGCGCGCGACTTCCTTGCCACCGCGATAGAGCGCCGCGCCGGCGCCGCCAAGCGTGATCGCGACCAGTCCGTCACCGGCATGTAGCGCCTCACCATAGAAGGCGGCCTCAATCTCATTCGCGATCAACAGATCTGCGCGCGCAAGCAACCCCGCAGGCGCCGGGATGGCCGGGGCAAGATTGATCGCAAACAGGCCCGTCTCCAGATCGCTTGCCGCCTCGACCGCCGCCAGGGGCACTTCGAACTGGCACAGGATCGCATCGCAAGTCCCGACGCCAACCACGTCGCGCGCCTGAAGCGCGGCGTTCGCTCCGCTCGCCACTGTGATCTGGTTTTCCCCGTCCGGCGAAACAGCGATCAGGGCGACACCCGTCGAGACACCGATCTCAGACATGACACCCGACACATCAACCCCATCAGCGCGCAAAAGTGCCAGCGCCGGATCGGCCAGGGCATCATCGCCAACACAGCCGACCAGTCGAACCTCGGCGCCGAGACGCCGTGCGGCCAGCGCCTGATTGGCGCCTTTGCCGCCCGGATGCTGGGCAAACTGCGCGCCCGTCACCGTCTCACCCGCCGTCGGCAGGGGCGCACCACTGGCCACCAGGTCCAGATTGACCGATCCGACCACGCCAACCGCTACTGATGCCATCTGATACCTCGTCTCAAGACCACCCGATAATGCCTTGGTAAAGCTGACTTTTCACCTGCGCAACCGGAAGATCGCGACAGGCTTTGGCAAGGCCTTGCCTCGGCCCATCACGGCGCTAAGACAGGAGTTCAGCTTGAAGGAGATCGCACATGGCCATAACAACCCGCATTGTTGATTATGATCAGGATGGGCAGACGTTTGAGGGCTATCTTGCTCTGCCAGAGGCTGCGCCCAAAGCCGTCGTGCTGGTCGCCCATGCCTGGGGCGGACAATCTGACTTTGAACGCGAAAAGGCCGAGCTGCTGGCTGCCTGGGGCTATGCCGGTTTCGCGCTGGATGTGTATGGCAAGGGCCAGCGCGGCGAGACCACTGAAGAGTGCCAGGCCCTGATGACCCCGCTCGCATCAGATCGCGCCAAGCTGCAGTCACGCCTCGCCTTCGGGCTACAGGTCGCCAAGGCCGAAACCGCAGCGGTCAAAGCCGGCGCCATTGGCTTTTGCTTTGGCGGGCTCAGCGTCCTCGACATGGCCCGCGCAGGCATGGATGTTGCCGGTGTTGTGTCGTTCCACGGCCTGCTCGGCGCACCCGGCAATACGGACGGCAAGCCGATCGCAGCCAAGGTGCTGGCCCTGCATGGGTGGGACGATCCAATGGCAACGCCAGATGATGTCATGGCCTTTTCAAAGGAAATGAGCGAGGCCGGTGCAGACTGGCAGCTGCACGCCTATGGCAAAACGCTGCACGCCTTCACTAACCCGGCCGCCAATGATGCGGGCCTTGGCACGGTTTACAGCGCGCTGGCTGATCGGCGCAGTTTTGCAGCGGCGAAAGACTTCATGGCTGAGCTGTTTGGCTAGAGCGCTGACCGGCTAATTCACCATAGGCGGCGAGAACACCTCTTCGCTCGCGGCCGCTTCAACCTCGCGCAGCACGCGCATCAGGTTGCCGCCCCAGATCTTCTGCAGGTCTTCGAGCGAGTAACCCGCCTCGAGCAGCGCTTCGGTAATCTTCGGCAGCTCCGAGACATCCATCATGTCTTCAACACCGCCGCCGCCATCCCAGTCGGCGCCGATGCCGACATGATCGGGGCCAACCAGGTCCAGCACGTGCAGCACATGCGCCATAAACTGATCGAACGTCGCGCGCGGCGGGGGATATTTCTGGTCCACCAGCTGGCGCTCATAATAGTACTGCTTGCGCACCTCCGGCGTCATATCCATCACGCTTGCGCCAAACTTCAGGCGCAGACCGCCCTGCGCCGTGGCGCGGCCGGGCGTGGATTCCAGCGGCGCCAGATACTGGCTGAACGCGTTCATATGGATCACCCCGCCGGCCTCGGCGATGTCCAGCAATAGATCATCCGGCACATTGCGCGGATGATCATAAACGGCGTTGGCGCCGGAATGAGACAGGACAATCGGCGTGGTTGAAAGCGCCAGCGTCTCACGCAGGGCCTGATCGCTGGCATGCGAGGCATCAATAATAAGACCAAGACGGTTGGACTCCGCCACCAGCTCTTCACCGAGCTCACTCAAGCCTCCATACGCCTCGGACACATCGGTGGCACTGTCGGCAAACTGATTGTTCTGGAAATGAACTAGGCCGATCATGCGCAGCCCGCCAGGATAGAAGGTACGCAGCAGCGAGAGGTCCTCGCCCAGCGGGTAGGCATTCTCCATGCTCTGCAACATGACACGCTTGCCGCTCTCATGGATCGCTTCGGCCTGGTCGGCCGAGAAGGCGAGCTCAATCTCATCGCGATAGGCGCTGGCCACTTCGCGAATGGACATTTGGCGCAGAAAGGCGGTGTCGCGCACGATCTGATATGACGCCTCGTTCAGCGGGCCTTGCGGGATGTAAATCACCCAAAAACCGCCATCCAGCCCGCCATCCTTCATGCGCGGCAGATCAACCTGCGTACCATCATCGAACCAGTGCGAGCGCGCTGAAAAGTCATAGCTTTCGGCATGAAAGCGCGCGGGCGTATCAAGATGCGCGTCGAACACCATGAGGTTGCGATGCAGATCAAGAACAGCTGTCGGATCTTCGTAGATTTGCGGGGCAATTGTGCTGCCTGCGCCCTCCAGCGCTGGTTCACACGCCGCCACCGTCACAGCCGCAAGCAATCCAAGGCAAAGATTTTTCATGACAAACTCCACCGGGAATAAACAAGCGGGGCGCATGCGCCCCGTTTACAGACGCGGTTATAGCGCGCCGCGTTGTTTTCGCCAGTCTGCCCAGACCTTTAATCGCTCTGCGATCTGTTTTTCTCGCCCCTCGCCTGCCGGCGCATAAAAGACGGGCCGCGCCATCCCCTCTGGAAAATAGTTCTGGCCCGAAAACCGGCCCTTGGCATCGTGGTCATATTCGTAACCGGCGCCATAGCCCTGGTCTTTCATGAGGTCGGTCGGCGCATTCAGGATATGCTTTGGCGG
>JBCCMX010000147.1:0-4510 GCA_039026135.1 Pseudomonadota bacterium
ACCGCCCGCAATTTTAGCCAGTAATACTCGTTGCTGACCGCGCTATCAAGGCGACCGCAGGCCGACGCTTCATTGCCCCGCGCCATCATCAGATCGGTTTTGACCGCCTCGCGACTCATTGTTGCGCCATCGTCGGGCGCGCGCGGGACAATCGCAGCGGCCGCTTCGGCCTCACCCAGGGCGAGCAGAATATCGGCGCGCGCCGCCAGAAGCGCTTCGGCGCCCTCGCCTTTCGGCTTTCGCGCTGGCGACAGAACGACCCGGCGCAGCAGCATGCTCTCGGCTGGGGTTAAATTCTCCGTCCGCACACTGGCCAAAGCCGCCAGCAAAGTCTCTGTATCTGAGCCAGACCATAACGTATTTGGGAAATCGCGCTCATCGGCCGCTTGCAACCGCTCGCCCCAAACACTGAGATCGCTCATGCTTTCAGATTCGACTTGTGCGCCGGCGCTGAGCGACGCCATCAATCCAACACCAAGGCTGAGAACCGCTTGTTTAAAGAACATTCTCAATCTCCATGCGAACTTCGCCGGCAGCCGGCTTGTCGGCGTTGAGAGACTGGCCAAGCCACCACAAAGCGCCAACAATTGCACCCACAACGAGCAACAGTAAAATAAGCCATTTGCGCATAGGTGAGGGCCTTTCTCTCGACTTTCTAACAGGGTCTTGATTGCCCGAATGCCAAAGCCTGTATAGGACAGGTTCTACAGACCCGAAAAGACCATGACTGAAAAGCTAAGTCAGACCGAAAATCCCGGCAAAAGTGAGGCGCCCTGGACGACACGCACAATTGCGCTTGTCGGCTTGATGGGGGCTGGAAAATCAACTGTCGGCCAGCGGCTGGCCCGCGCCCTTGGACGACCCTTCTTCGATAGCGACGACGAAATCGAGAAAGCCGCTGGCCTCTCGGTCTCCGATATTTTCCGCCTGCACGGTGAAGTCGAGTTCCGCCGCGTAGAGCACCGCATCCTGGAGCGCCTCCTGTCCGGACCGACCCATGTTCTGGCAACCGGCGGCGGCGCCTATATGAACGCCGATACACGCGACCTGCTGCGCCAGCGCGCCGTGACGGTCTGGCTCAATGCGGACCTTGAAACCCTGTGGAAACGGGTCTCGAAAAAATCGCACCGCCCGCTTTTGCGCACGCAGGACCCGAAAGGCGTCCTGTCGCAGCTGCTGGAAACACGCGAACCGATCTATGCCGAAGCTGACCTCGTCGTTGCCAGCGAAGATGGCCCGCATGGCAAAACGGTTACCGCCATTCAGGCCGCCCTTAATTCATGGTCACCGGATCATCATGCTGAAAACCATTGATACAACGCTTGTGACGGTCGGGCTGGGCGCCCGGTCCTATGATATCGTCATTGGCCATGGCATGCTTGGCGAGATCGGCGCGCGGATATCAGCTTTCATCAAGCAGCCCCGGGTCTTTGTCATTTCCGATGAAACCGTTTCTGGCCTGCATGCCGATACGCTGAAAGCCGGCCTGCAATCAGCCGGAATAAAACCGCATATCCTGACACTCGCGCCAGGCGAGCAAACCAAATCTCTCGAACAATTGGGCAGCGTGCTCAATTGGCTGCTTGATGCCGGCGCCGGCCGCGACGATGTGCTAGTGGCCTTTGGCGGCGGGGTGATCGGCGATTTGGCCGGCCTGGCGGCGGCTTTGATGAAGCGCGGAATGGGGCTCGTCCAGGTGCCAACAACGCTGCTGGCGCAAGTTGACAGCTCGGTGGGCGGCAAGACCGCCATCAATACGGTGCATGGGAAGAACCTGATCGGTGCTTTTTATCAGCCGCGCCTCGTCATCGCCGACACCGCGCTGCTTGAAACACTACCCGTGCGCGAACGCCGGGCCGGCTATGCCGAAATCGTCAAATACGGGCTGATTGATGACCCCGATTTCATCGATTGGCTTGAGATTAACGGCGCAGCGGTCCTGGCTCTTGAGCCTGATGCCATTGCGCATGCTGTCGCTCTGTCCTGCCGGGCAAAAGCAAGAATCGTCGCGCAGGACGAGCGCGAGGGCGGGGTGCGCGCGCTTCTTAATCTCGGCCACACGTTCGGACACACGCTTGAGGCAGCCAATGGCTACGGTCCGGCGCTCTTGCATGGCGAAGCAGTCGCCACCGGCATGGCGCTGGCGCTGCGTTATTCGGTGCGCCGGGGGCTAATGAGCGACGCAGAGGCCGAACGCGCCGCTAAAATCCTTCAAGACGGCGGGCTTGAAACAGACCTTAAAACGCTGCCGGGCGGGCCCTATATCGCTGACGACTTGGCTGAGGCGATGAAACAGGACAAGAAGGTTCGCGCCGGCCGTGTCCCGCTTATCCTGGCGCGCGGGCTTGGTAAGGCCTTTATTATGCCTGATGCCGACCTGTCTGATGTTGCGGCATTTTTATCTGAGGAGCTCTCGAACCGCTGATGATTATCGGCACTTTTCTTGCCATTTTGGTGTTGATCTGCCTGTCCGGATTTTTTTCCGGATCAGAAACAGCACTAACCGCGGCCAGCCGCGCCCGTATGCACCAGTTTGAAAAGGACGGCGACAAGAAGGCGACCCTGGTCAACAAGCTGCTCGCCAATCCCGAACGACTGATCGGCTCAATTCTGCTGGGCAACAATCTGGTCAACATTCTCGCTTCAGCATTGGCGACAAGCCTCTTTGTCAGCCTTTTTCCAGGGCCTGCGGGCGTTGCGATCGCAACAGCCTTGATGACCGTTCTGGTGCTGGTCTTTGCCGAAGTGCTGCCAAAGACCTATGCAATCACACGGCCCGACAATATGGCACGGACCGTCGCGCGGCCGATCAGCTGGCTTGTCGCATCCGTCAGCTGGATCGTGATCGCCATTCAGGGCATTGTGAACTTTACACTCCGCCTGATCGGGGTGCGCCCGCCCGATGATGATCTTCGTCCCGAAGATGACATTCGCGGAACAATTGACCTGCACCACTCCGAAGAGGGCCTCGACGCCAAGAACCGCCATCGGCTTGTCGGCGCGCTCGACCTGAAAGACATGACCGTCGAAGAGGTGATGATCCACCGCAAGAACATTGTCATGATGGATGCGGACCAGACCTCGGACAGCATTGTGCGCCAGGCACTGGCGAGCCCGCATACCCGCCTGCCGCTCTATCGCGGTGATCAGGAAGAGATTGTCGGTGTTCTGCACGTCAAGGACGTGTTGCGGGCCGTTGTTTCGGCCGGCGGCAAGATCAGCGATATCGATATTCTCGACATCTGCCGCGACCCCTGGTTCGTGCCGGAAACCACCCGCGCGGAAGATCAGCTGGATCTCTTTCTGAAACGCAGAAGCCATTTTTCGCTGGTTGTGGACGAGTATGGTGCCTTGCAGGGCCTCGTGACGCTGGAAGATATTCTGGAAGAAATTGTCGGCGATATTCGCGACGAACACGATATCGCCGTTCAGGGCGTGCGTCCGCAAAGCGATGGATCGATCTATGTCGAAGGCTGGGTGACCATTCGAGACCTCAATCGCGCCACGGGCTGGGAACTGCCGGATGAAGAGGCTGTCACGGTCGCTGGCCTCGTCATTCATGAAGCCCAGACCATCCCCGAACCCGGTCAGCGCTTTGCCTTCCATGGCCACTATTTCGATGTCATACGAAAGAAGCGAAACCAGATCACAGGCTTGAAGATTGCGCCGCTGCCTGACGACCGGTCGGGCGAGACCTAAAGGCGCGGGACGATAGTGCTTACGGCCAAACCCGGAGACAGCATCCGGCGATGTCCAGGTCACAGCAACATTCCAGCCGCTTAGATGCGCAGGCCGGGACTACCGTCAAACGGGTCGTGCTCGGCCACGAAATGGCCGGATCCGACATCAATCAGTTTAGGCGCGTATTGCGCTGCATCTGGATCGTCGACGACTTCTGATTTGAGGAAACGCAGCGCCGCACGGCTGTCGAGCGGGCTTGGCAGATCACCTTCCAGCTTGATCCGTTTACGCGTGCGCTCGGTCTTCGGATCGGGGTTCGGCACCGCCGCGATCAAAGCCTGAGTGTAGGGATGGCGCGCATCGGTATAAATCTCCTGCCGGCCTGCCAGTTCGACCACTTTGCCAAGATAAAGCACCATGACGCGGTGGCTCACCTCTCGCACGACAGACAGATCATGGCTGATAAAGATCATCGCCAGGCCAAACTCTGTCTGCAGATCGATCAGCAGATCGATGATCTGCGCCTGAACCGATACATCAAGCGCGGAAACCGCCTCATCGCAAATCACCAGCTTGGGCTGAACAATCATTGCGCGGGCAATGCCGACGCGCTGGTTCTGACCGCCTGACAATTCGTGCGGATAGCGATTGATCAAAGCCGGATCGGGCCGACACGCGGCATCATCTCGGCCACCTTCGCTTCGCGCGCCGCTTTATCAAGCTGCGGTGCATGAACTGTCAGAGGCTCTGCGATCGAGGTACCGATTGTCATACGCGGATCAAGGCTTGCCATCGGGTCCTGAAAGACAATTTGCAGGTCTTCGCGCAG
>JBCCMX010000148.1:0-4505 GCA_039026135.1 Pseudomonadota bacterium
CCGCTCCGCCCCCCGCAACGCCGCGCCGCCCATGCCCCTCGACGTCCTCTACCAAGACGGCCCGGTCTTGGTTGTGAGCAAGCCGCCCGGCTTGCTGACCCAGGCGCCGCGTGGCATCGACAGCCTCGAGCTGTGGGTCCGCGCGTTCTATCGCCAGCAGGAAGCGAACGCCGACGGGAACTTCTACCTGGGCATCGTGCACCGCATCGACCGACCGGTGACCGGCGCGATCTGCTTTGGCCGAAACGTCCGGGCGACCCAGCGGCTCGCCCGGCAGTTTCAAGAGCGAACCGTCGGGAAGACTTACTGGGCGCTCGTCGAGGGCCACGTCGAACCGGACGCGGGCACCTGGCGCGACCACCTGCACAAACGACACGGCATGGCCCAAGCGATCGTCGTGCCGGAGGACAACGAACGCGGCAAGCTCGCGATCCTTCACTACACGGTTCGCGGCCGCACCGACGGCTGGACGTGGCTCGAGATCACGCTCGAGACCGGACGCACTCACCAGATCCGCGTGCAAGCGGCGAGCCGCGGCCACGCGGTGCTCGGCGACGCCCAGTACGGTGCCGCAACGCCCTTCGGCGAGCAAACGCCCGACGAGCGCGATCGGCAGATCGCCCTGCACGCCCGCGAGCTGTCGTTCCGCCACCCGATGCGCGATGAAGCGGTGTCGGTCACCGCCCCGCTGGGAGTGCAGTGGGACGGACTCATCGAAGCCTGCGCCGGCCCCGGATAAAAGGGGCACAGCGCCGTACGCGGCCTAGTATTTGATCCGCAGGTCAGAAATCGATGTGGCGATTTGCTGGTAAGCGTCCGTCAGCTCCTGGCCATTTTCCGGCGCGAAGGCAAATTCAGGACCTGAGGCGCAGTATTCCAGAATCGCCTGGCCGGACGATGGGGCCTGGAAAGCGATCGTATAGATATAAACCGAGCCGACATCCTTGATCGCGTCACACACTTCTTCGGCCTGCTCAAATGAAGACCCGAGATCGCTATAGAATTCCTGAGAGTTGAACGAACCATCGGTCATCAGGATCACAGCTTTGGTCGAATCCGGCTCATCATAGGCGAGCGGCGCCGAGCTGCCCGTGAAGACATTCCCCCAATCGGGTGCAACAGTGTACCAGGCCCAGGCAATGCCCTGCTGACCGGCCGTCAGGCTGTTGGTTGTCAGGCTGTTGACATAATTGATCAGTGTCGTGCGATTATTGGTCAGCGGCACAGGTCCGTGTGGATTGCAATCGGTGCCCTCAATGTCCCACCAGCCTTCGTCGGGGTCATCATTCGTGCCGAGCACATATTCGGCATAGCCTGCGGCCATGAAGTTTTCCGAATTGTTGTTTGATCCGGCGTGATACACGATTTCATTGGCATCGACATAGATCTCTGAAATCGCCGTATTGGTGTTCGGCGCCGCGTCGGTGAACGCGCCATTGCCAGGGCGCTCGAATACGCAGGTTGATTCAATGGTGCGCGTTTCAGTCACAGTGTATGATTGATCGAGAAAAACGTCGCAGTTGCCGAACTCATTTTCTGTCTGACTGGCCTCATAGGGGATACAGACCCGTTCGCGGTCCCAATCCTCACACTCGCCATCACTGTCCCAGTCTTCGCAAACATAGCGGCGTTTGCAGTTCTTTTTGTTGGGTTTAAGCGCTTTGCATTCGCCTTGGTATTCAAACTCTGTAATTTCAATGACTTCTTCTTCGAAGATATAGGTGCGTTCGGCGGCAAGGCCGGTCACGTCCTCGAAATAGTCACCCGCATCGACCATCGTGTCGTAAGAGACCATGGCAATGCGGACATCTTCGACAGCCGGGCCGCCATCAGCTGGCAGGATCGTATCGATCGCATCCAGCGCGGCATCTTTCAGGTGAACCATGCGGTTATTGCTCGACATAGAGCCCGAGACGTCGAACATGAACGCCACATCAAGCTTACCAATACCCCAGGTTGAGGCCGCGCGCACGCGGAACGGAACTTCGTCACGGCCCATAATATTCATCAGGCTGGTGCCCTGCTCGCATAGCATGTCAACTTCGATCAGCTGGGTCTCATTTGTGACCGATACGGCTGCTGTATCACAAGACAGCTTGGTGCCTTCCAGGTGCAGCTGCGCCTCCATATAGCTGCGCACCAGTGACTTGACGTCCGCATTGGAACTGCCGGCCTGCATTTCTTTCGCGCCGGCCAGTACAGCCGAGTCCATAATTGTCTGAACCCGGTTCTTGCTTGTCGTCGTCATCTGAAAGTCGATGGCAAAGCCTGCCACCGCGACCATTGGGATCAAGGCAAGCGCAAAAATAACCGCAACATGGCCGGTTTGACCGCGGCGAAGGCGCTTTATGAAGCTGACAGTTGTGTTCAGGCCCGTCATGTGGCTCTCCGAATTTCATTATCACCGGATTGATAATTCAACGCGTGTTGTACCCGCGGATGATTGAATTGCGGTTAGGTCTGCCCCCGGGATTTGAAACGCCGCGGAAAGGTTTCGTTAACGCCTCGTCACCGCGTCGGCGCCTGGCCTCTGGACAAGGCACGGCGAGTCAGCGAATGCAGGCGCTATGCAACAATATCTCGACCTTCTGCAGGACATTCTGGACAATGGAACCGCCCGCGGTGACCGCACCGGGACCGGCACGATCGGTGTTTTTGGTCGCCAGCTGCACTTTGATCTCGGCGACAGCTTTCCGCTCCTGACGACCAAGAAACTGCATCTGAAATCGATCATTTACGAGCTGCTCTGGTTTCTACGCGGCGATACGAATGTGCGCTGGCTACAGGATCATGGCGTGTCGATCTGGGATGAATGGGCAGACGAGAAGGGCGAGCTTGGCCCGGTCTATGGCAAGCAATGGCGCAGCTGGGCCGCGCCGGATGGCCGTGTCATTGATCAGATTGACTGGGTCCTGAATGAGATCAGGACCAATCCGAACTCGCGCCGCATGGTGGTTTCAGCCTGGAACCCCGCTGACGTGCCAGACATGGCGCTGCCGCCCTGCCATTGCCTGTTTCAGTTCAACGTCATGGACGGTCGGCTGAACTGCCAGCTCTATCAACGATCAGCCGATGTGTTTCTCGGCGTACCGTTCAATATCGCGTCTTACGCACTTTTAACGTTGATGATGGCCCGCGCCGCCGGGCTTCAGCCTGGCACCTTCGTGCACACATTCGGCGATGCGCACCTTTATTCTAACCATCTCGATCAGGCCCGCCTGCAGCTGACGCGCACGCCCTGTGCGCCGCCAAAGATGCAGTTGGCCGCTGGAAAGACAGATCTGTATGCCTGGAATTATGAGGACTTTACGCTGATCGATTATCAGGCACACCCCCATATCAAGGCACCGGTTGCGGTCTAGACCGCTTGCGCCAGGCTGTCACAATCCTTTCGTGGCCATGCTGTTTGGTGTTTGCTAGTCTGCGCGCGACAAGGGGAACAGTCTGATGAGCAATGTTGATTATCAAACCTTTATCACTGGCGGCCTGATTGTCCTGGTGATTGCCGTGATCTTTGTGGCCTGGGCAATCTACCGCGTCGTGGAGCGTCAGCGGGACATGGAAGCGCTTGCACTTGAGGGTGTTGGCCTTGAGCTGAAGGCCAATCTGACACGGCTGGCGAGGCAATTGTCTGATGTTGCCCATGCCCGAATAGGCCGGGCCAGCAACATTGTTGCCTTCTCCCAACCCCAGCTTGACAGCCTGGTCTCGGGGCAGGCCGAAACCGACAGAGAAACCCTGACGGCGCTTCGCGGGCTGTATGATGAGCTGCACGCCCGCCAAGGCGATGTACGCGATGCGGTTCGGGCAGGCGGTGATACCGATGAAGAGGTCGCCCTGGCCACCCAGGCGTTGGTTTCCGGCCTCGCCTGGCTTTATCTCTGGGAAGAACATGGCCGCGTGACCCCGGTCAAAGCGCGCTCGACTCGCAGCTGGTATGTGCGTGACTGGATGAAGGCCGGCATTTTCGACGCGGATATGATCCCCGGTATCCATTTGCGCGACGCAGTGGTTGAACGTTTGCGCACAATGGGCATGGTCCTGACGCCAAAGCCGCTGACCTACACGGCGCATGAATATTTCTCCAAACAATATGATCGACAGGCCGACCCGCACGCCCCTTTCTGGAACCGCGACTTGAAGTGGCCGAGCTTCTCGCGGCGCGGCGCTGAAGCCGGAGCGGCGGTGGCCGCTGGCGCCGCCTTGAGCGAGGCTGAAACCGCACCCTTACCCGCGCCCGCAGCTGAAGCGCCCGCAGAGCCTGCAACGCCGGAGCCCGAAGCCCAGCCAGAACCTGTTGCCGAGGCCGCGTCGCCCCCGCAACCGGAGCCTGCGCCCATTGCTGCAAGCGAACCGGCGCCTGACCCTGTGATGGAAGAGGCACCGGCCCCGGAAACACCGCAGCCCCAGCCTCAGCCTGCAATGAGCCCGGCTCTGTCTTCGGCACCGTCCGTGCCTGAGCAGGCGCCTGTCGAAACACCGCTTGCCGCGCCGCAGCCAAAGCC
>JBCCMX010000149.1:0-4491 GCA_039026135.1 Pseudomonadota bacterium
ACGAGGTCAACGCGCAGAAAGTCGCAAACAGTACTGATGTTGCTGAATTGATTAGTCGTACAAAGGACAGCGACACATTGAGGCTCGGGGTTCTAAGCAATGGGCAAACCCGAATATTGAATGTCACAGTCGTGGCCCGGGCCGACGACTTGAGCCAGATCACCGGCGAAGGCCGCAACGACGCGACGACGTTCGCTAATGTCTCGGAAGGGTCATCTCGACCGATTTTAGGTATGCACTTGCGGAGGCTTAAAGCTGAAGATCGTTCTGCAATGGGGCTAGGTGAAAAAGTGGGAATGTATGTGCATGCTGTCGAAAAAGGTTCACCCGCAGAACTGAAAGGGGTTAGCGCGGGCATGGCTTTGCTGGAAATAGGCGGCCAGGAGGTTGATAGCGAAACCGCAGTGTGGAACGAAATTGAAGCTGCTCAGAAACAAAAACGAAGTACCGTCCTCGCGACGGTTCGAAGTGCTAAGGTGACCACATTTGTGCTTATTGACATCTCAACCGCGCCCGACCGATAGATTCACCGGCACTGGTCCCGCCTGCCGCGCAAACATCTAGGCTATTCGCTCGCGATACCCGCCGCTTTGAGCTGTGCCGGGAGCCTGCCGGTGAGCCAGGCGAAGAACATTTTATAGTCGCCGCGCAGAGACCATAACGGATAGGTAAAGGTCGCCGGCGTGTTCTTTTCGATAAAGAAGTGGCCGACCCAGGCAAAGAAATAGCCGATCAGGGGCACGCCAATCAGAAACCACGGGCTGACCAGGATAGCGGCGGCCATGAAGACGAAGCCGAGGCCGGTGCCAATATAATGCAGGCGCCGGCAAGCCGGGTCGGCATGTTCGGTGAGATAATAGGGGTAGAATTGTTCGAAAGTTTCGAACCGTTTGTTTGAGCCAGGCTCTGTGTGTGCACTCATTTTTATCTCCCTTGAAGGCAGGATATAGCTCGCCTCGTCCTTCGACAAGCTCAGGATGAGGCTTCTCCAAGCTCAGGATGAGGGCTTTGGATATGCTGCGCCCTAAGAGCGGCTGCCACTATGCCGCGACGCCTTCCGGTTTCACCACCCCGCGCAGGACCAGCTCTTCGGCGATCTGAACCGCGTTCAGTGCCGCGCCCTTGCGCAGATTGTCTGATACGTTCCAGAAGGCGAGGCCGTTTTCAACGGTCGGGTCCTTGCGCACGCGGCTAACATAGCTGGCCCATTCGCCAACGCTTTCGACCGGCGTGACATATTGGTCTTCAGCTGGGTTATCGATCAACACGACGCCATCGGCCTCGCGGAACAGCTCGCGCGCCTGGTCAACGCTCAGCGGATCTTCCAGCTCGACATTGACGCTTTCCGAATGGCCGACAAAGACCGGCACGCGCACGCAAGTGGCGGTCAGCGCGATGCTCTCATCGAGGATCTTCTTGGTCTCGACGGTCATCTTCCACTCTTCCTTGGTGAAGCCGTCATCCATGAAGACATCGATTTGCGGGATGACATTGAAGGCGATCTGGCGAGAGAACTCGGTCGGGGTCGGCGCATCATTGACGAACAGGCCCTTTGTCTGGGTCCACAGCTCGTCCATGGCGGCCTTGCCGGCGCCGGACACCGACTGATAGGTTGAGACGACGACGCGCTTGATACCGGCAGCCTGGTGCAGGGGCTTCAGCGCCACCACAAGCTGCGCAGTCGAACAGTTTGGATTGGCGATAATGTTCTTCTTGCCATAGCCAAGGACGGCTTCGCCATTTACCTCTGGCACAACCAGTGGGACATCCGGGTCCATGCGCCAGGCGCTGGAATTGTCGATCACAATGGCGCCGGCCGCGGCGATTTTGGGCGCCCATTCTTTCGAGACGCTGCCGCCGGCGGACATCAGGACCACATCAACCTGGCTGAAGTCAAACGCTTCGAGGTCCTCACAGGACAGGGTCTGGTCGCCATAGGAGCACTGGCGCCCGAGCGAGCGACGCGAGGCCACCGCATGTACCTTGTCAGCCGGGAACTTGCGCTCATCCATAATGTTGAACAACTCACGCCCAACATTGCCAGTTGCACCCACGACTGCGACACGAAGCGACATACCTGCCTCCAAAAAAATGAGCGCTCTTCTGTCATGGCGCGGCCTGCAAGGCAAGCATTGCGATTCACAGGCGCCGCGCCAACTGACAAAACTGTGAAAGAGCCGCAGTGTGCACGTTGAAAAAACAAAGACTCACCTGATTTATGAGGCAACAGGATCGCGCCCATGTATGAAGACATCATCAATCGCTACATCACCAGCTATAATGACCGCGATATTGAGGGCATGCTCGACTGCGTGACCGAGGATGTGATCTTCGAGAATATTTCGAATGCCGGCCAGTCGATGCGTCTGGAAGGGCGCGAACGCATGGGCGAGGTGGCTGAACTATCCGGCAATGCGTTCTCCTATCGCCGCCAGCGCATGGTCAGTCTGGTGATCGGGACCGGCAAGGCTTCGGCAGAGATCGAGTTTGAGGGCAAGGCGGCCGTCGACCTGCCCAACGGCGTCAAAGCCGGCGAAACGGTGAAGATACGCGGGGCGAGCTTCTTTGAGTTTCGCGGGCGGCTATTGAGCCGGATTGCCGATTATTCATAGCCACTGGCGTGCCTGCCGGGGCAGAATCAGCGAATATTTTCCCGAATCGCGCGCCAAATTGACGCTAACGTAAAGGTTAGCCTTGCGTTTCTCTGAGTTGCCCGCTAGGTCGCCGAGCAAATACTGATTCAAACATGTGGGAGCCACTTATGAAGGTGCTTGTGCCCGTCAAGCGGGTTATCGACTATAACGTCAAGGTTCGCGTGAAATCCGACGAAACCGGCGTTGATCTGGCCAATGTCAAAATGTCCATGAACCCTTTCGATGAGATTTCAGTCGAAGAAGCCGTGCGCCTGAAAGAGGCCGGCACAGCCACTGAGGTGATCGCGATCTCTGTCGGTCCCCAGCAAGCCCAGGAAACCATCCGCACAGCCCTCGCCATGGGCGCCGATCGCGGCATTCTGATCAAGACAGATGATGATGTTGAGCCGCTGGGCGTCGCCAAGCTGCTGGCCAAAGTGGTCGAAGCGGAAAGCCCGGACATGGTGATCCTTGGCAAGCAGGCGATTGACGATGACAGCAACCAGACCGGC
This sequence comes from Pseudomonadota bacterium, assembly GCA_039026135.1. Classification (GTDB taxonomy): domain Bacteria; phylum Pseudomonadota; class Alphaproteobacteria; order Caulobacterales; family Hyphomonadaceae; genus Henriciella. Next base: position 3,146 of record JBCCMX010000149.1, read on the forward strand.
CAGATGCTGGCCGCCCTGCTCGGCTGGCCGCAGGGAACGTTCGCGTCTGAAGTCAAACCGGATGGCGGCAAGGTGTCTGTGACACGCGAGGTTGATGGCGGCCTGCAGACCGTTGCGCTGGACGGCCCGGCTATTGTCACCGTTGACCTGCGCCTGAACGAGCCGCGTTATGCCTCACTGCCCAATATTATGAAGGCGAAGAAAAAGCCCATCGATATGAAAGAGATCAGCGAGTACGGCGTTGATGTTGCGCCGCGCCTTGCGGTTGTGAAAGTCACCGAGCCGCCTGTACGCGAAGCCGGTGAGAAAGTTGAAGACGTCGCCACGCTGGTCGAGAAACTCAAAACTGCAGGAGCTGTATAATGGCTGTTCTCGTTATTGCCGATCATGACAATGCCGCGCTGTCAGATGCGACAGCCAAAACCGTAACCGCAGCCAAGGCCTTTGGCGGCGATGTGGATGTGCTCGTTGCCGGTGAAGGCGCCGGCGATGTCGCCGCTGCGGCTGCCGACATCGATGGTGTGCGCAAAGTCCTGCACGCCGATGGCACGCCTTACAAAAAACAGCTGGCCGAAGCGATGGAAGCGCTGATCGTGCCCCTGATGGATGGCTATGATGCGCTGTTCGCGCCGGCCACGACAATGGGCAAGAACGTGACCCCGCGCATTGCGGCCAAGCTGGACGTGATGCAACTGTCCGACATTATCGGTATTGAGGGCCAGGACACATTTGTGCGCCCGATCTATGCCGGTAACGCGATCATGACGGTGAAATCATCGGATGCGAAGAAAGTCGTCACCGTTCGCGGCACGGCGTTCGATGCGGCCGGTACAGGCGGGTCAGCCGCGGTTGAAACCGTTGAGGCCCCGGCTGGACCGTTCAAGGCCGAGTTTGTGTCAGAAGAAGTGGTCAAGTCAGATCGCCCGGAACTCACCGCGGCAAAGACCGTTGTCTCGGGTGGCCGCGCGCTTGGCTCTGAAGAAGAGTTTGAGCGTCTGATCGTGCCGCTGGCTGACAAGCTCGGCGCGGCCATTGGCGCCTCACGCGCGGCGGTCGATGCAGGCTATGCGCCGAATGACTATCAGGTCGGCCAGACCGGCAAGATTGTGGCGCCAGAGCTTTACGTTGCGGTTGGGATTTCCGGCGCGATCCAGCACCTGGCCGGTATGAAAGACAGCAAGATTATCGTGGCCATCAACAAAGATGATGAAGCCCCGATCTTCCAGGTCGCCGATTATGGCCTGGTGGCTGACCTGTTTAATGCTGTGCCGGAACTGACCGACGCGCTGTAAGCGCCCACACTTTCAAGTTTGAGACAGCCCGCGCCGATTGGTGCGGGCTTTTTC
>JBCCMX010000150.1:0-4448 GCA_039026135.1 Pseudomonadota bacterium
CGCGATCAACACGTCACTGATCCGCCCCGCAAACAGAAACTGGCCGCCCACCATATGCACTGATTTCATCGCTTCGGCGCCATACAGGTTATAGGTACGCCGCCCCTGCGATTTGCGGCCATCTTCTGTCGGCACATATTCCAGATAATTCATCATCGTGATCTGCGCATCAGCCGGCATGGCCAGCGATGCCTCCAGCGCGCCCATGGTCGGCATGATATCGGCCCGACCGCCAATCTCCTGATCAGATTGCGGCAAGGGGCCATCCGGGCGGTTGGTGATTCCCAGAAGGTGCATGGCGCGCAGCAGGCCGAGCACGAGGACAGGGACCTGCGTCAGTTGGATCTTAGCGGCATAAAGATCTTCAAAGTCAGGCGAGTCCTGCAGCCCGATGAGCAGGTTCGCGTCCGGCGGCAGGATCATGTAGTCGGTCCAGTACAGTGTGTCGGTCCCCAGGAACGGGAAGGTCGCGCTGGCGCGCCAGAGTGATGACGCGCCAAGGACATTGCTGGCTTGCACATGGGCTGGGTCTTTGTGTCTCAGTGCCAGGAAGATCACGTTCCTGGACTTGTAGATCGCTTGCGAGGGCTGGCGCGCGCCGAGCGTCCACAGTCCAATGATCGCCAGAAGGATCAGGATGACCATAACGGCCACCGCTTTGAAGATCAGTGTCATCGTCATGCCTTCCGGATTTGCGCTGTGACCAGCCGCCTTGATGTGGCCCTACAGCGCCGAGATATGCCAGGCGAGCAAAACAGCAAGCGCCAGCGAAACCAGCAGCGTCATCCCGGCCCCCAATATGCGTGCCAGCACGAACACCGCCCGGCCGCCTTTCGCCGCCACCAGGTGAGATCCAGCCGAAGAGGAAAAACCAATCACATGGATGATCCGGCTCAAGGCAAACAGCAGGCTTAACCACAAGACGCTTATGGTTTGTCCGGCAAGTAATTCATAGACGACCAGAACGATCAGGAAGATCGGCGCATATTCCGTCATGTTGGCATGGCGGCGAACGGCGCGTTCAAGAACGATATCGTCGGCATGTCCGACGCCCTTGCGATTGCGTCCGCGATACCCGCCGACCAAAGCGGCCAGAATGGTCTGCAATGCGAGCAAAAAGGCCGCCAGATAAGCTGAATACAAAGGCACATTCAATTCCATGATGTTGCTCCAATCGCTTCAGGTCCGCCTTGCACTTTGCACATGCCAAACCGGCTGCGAAAGGCCTGCACGCCCTTTCCGTCGCGTCCTGTCGCGGTGATTCAGGGCCTTTTGCTCAGATGTGATGATATAACGTTGCAAGTATGGCTTGCGGCGCTAAAAAGACCGTACCTCCTTTGAAAAACCAAACTGACGAGCTGCGGACACATATGACTGAACCGACCATGGACCTGATGGATCGCTTACCCGTAACCGTTCTGTCCGGTTTTCTCGGCGCGGGTAAAACGACATTGCTCAACCGGGTCCTGAATAATCGTGATGGCCGGCGTGTCGCCGTCATTGTGAACGATATGTCGGAGGTCAATATCGATGCCGATCTTGTTCGTGCCGGCGCAGAGCTCAGCCGGACAGACGAGACACTCGTTGAAATGTCGAACGGCTGTATTTGTTGCACGCTGCGCGACGATCTACTGGCCGAGGTGCGCCGGCTCGCAGAAGAAGACCGTTTCGACTATTTGCTGATTGAATCGACAGGCATTTCCGAACCCCTTCCGGTCGCGGCGACGTTTGATTTTCGCGATGAGGCCGGCGTCAGCCTGTCTGATGTGGCGCGTATCGACACCATGGTCACGGTTGTCGATGCGGTGAACCTGTTGAAAGACTATTCCAGCCACGACTTTCTGATAGATCGCGGCGAGGTGATGGGCGAGGATGATCACCGCACGCTTGTGCATCTTCTGACCGACCAGATCGAGTTTGCCGACATCGTCGTGCTGAACAAGGTCGACGATGCCACGCCCGGCCAGGTTGATGCCGCGCGCAAGATCATTCGCAGCCTGAACGCTGATACACAGATTATTGAGGTCAATTACTCTGATGTCCCGACGGACCGCATTTTCGACACGGGACTGTTTGATTTTGAGAAAGCAGAGACCCACCCGATGTGGGCCAAAGAGCTGTACGGCTTTGCCGATCATGTGCCCGAAACAGAAGAATATGGCGTCACATCGCATGTCTACCGGGCGCGGCGTCCATTCGATCCACAGGCCATACATGACTTGCTGAATGGCGAGATGCCCGGCGTGATTCGCGCCAAGGGGCATTTCTGGATCGCCACACGCCCCGATTGGCTGGCTGAGTTTTCGCTCGCCGGGGCGCTGTCAAGCGTTGCACCATTGGGCACGTGGTGGGCCTCAGTGCCACCAGAGCGCTGGCCGGAAAGTGTCGCCCTGCGCGATTATCTGAAATCCCATTGGCAGGAGCCATGGGGCGATCGCCGGCAAGAAATCGTGTTCATCGGCGCCAATATTGATTGGAGTGGGCTGCTGGCCAAACTGGACGCGGCGCTTGTGCCAGCCTCGGTCGCGTCGTCCGTCGAGGACCTGCCGGAATTCAACGACCCGTTTCCAGTCTGGAAAAAGGTCGAGGCCGCCTAGACGCCGCTTGAAAAACTATTGTACGACGGATTCGGCCGTCTGATCCGTTGGAGGCTTTGAAACGTCTCTGAGGGGGTCAAATGAGTTATTCGCCACGCTTCTGGCAGAAAATACGTTGTGCGCTGGGCGCACTTGGTCTCGCCGCGCTCAGCGCGTGCAGCGGGGGCAGTTCCAGCGGCGCTGATGACGATACCGCTCAAGGCACCCCGCCCAACACATCGTTCAATACGAGCAGTCAGACAGATATTGTCTACGGGTCCGGCCTGGTGGTGAACAGCGCCGTGAACCTCGCGCTTGATATCTACCAGCCCGCCGGCGCCTGCACCGAGCCGAGGCCCTTTGTCATCGGTATTCATGGCGGCGGCTTCACCGGTGGGTCAAAAAGCGGCGCAAGCTGGGTCGCCAATATGGAAGGTGTGGTCGCGCGCGGCTTTGTCGGCATCTCCATCAATTACCGGCTGGTCGGCGATCAGCCGCTTGTCTCGGCAGAGTTTCAGCCGCTGCTCGATGATTTGAATACGCTGGCTGACATGCTCGGTGCGAGCGATGCGGAAAAAGACCAGTTGAACGCGGCCGTGGCCGCTTTCGAAGATACGGTTGCGGCCCTGGACTGGGCGCGTGAAAATGCAGTCACGCGATGTCTCGATATGGATCGCTTTGCCCTTTGGGGCTCATCGGCCGGTGCCATCACCGCGCTGCATGTTGCCCACGCGCTGGATGAGTATTTCATTGACCGCCCTGATCCACTTGTCGTCGTCGACTATTGGGGCCGGCTATTCCTGGACGACCTCGTCGATACCAATGGTCCGCCCATCATGATCATTCACGGCACCAATGACACTACGGTGACCTATGACAATGCCTTGTCGATTGCAGCTGAGGCGGCCACGGCCGGCCTGCCCTATACATTCTATACGATTCAGGATGGCCCTCATGGCTTTGGCAGCATCAACCCGAATTCCGTGACCATCAACGGCGATACAGCGCTCAATGTTGCCTTGGATTTTATCGAGGCGCATCTGACAGACGGCACGCCCCTCTATGAAGTTCAAACCATCGTGCCGGACTAGGTGGCTGGCCGGGGCGGCGCGTGATCACGCAAAAACGATTGCCATTTACTGTCCTATCGATTTGGCTTGGCCAGGGCTCAACCGGGTAAGGCAGTCATGAAGCTTGCGCTCTTCATTCTCAGCGCCATTTTGCTCATTGGCGGCGCGGTCTGGTCAGCAAGGGCGCTGACCATTGCCGCGCTGACCGATCAAAACGCCATCTATGATGATTTCGAACAGACCCCATCGCTATGGCTGTTCTCTGACAAGATTGGCGCGGCTGCCGCTTCCGGTGTGGAGCGCGCCAAAGTCGCCATAGCCGGCCCGCTCGGACTGTCGTCGAAAGAAGTGGTCTACCTCATCGCGCTGACCGACAATCAGGGCGAGCGGCTGGTTTCCAACTGCACCTATCGTGTCACCGGCTCGCCCATCGATACGCGCTGGTGGTCTCTGACGCTTTATGACAGCGAGACCCAGCATTACGTGCCGAATGAAGACAATCGGTCTAGCTGGAACAGTGTGGCCATTCCGCGCGATCAGCAGGGCAACTGGTCGATTGATGTGGCCCCGACCCGCCGCGGCGATGCCTGGCTGCCGTCGCAATCGAACGGCGCGCGCGCCTTTGAGCTGATGTTACGGGTCTATAGTCCGTCGGCGGCGACCCGGGCGGCGCTGCCAGACATCAATCTGCCGGATGTGGCGCGTCTGTCATGTTAGGTCGATCCGATCTGCTCGCCGCCATGGCGGTGCTTGTAGCCGCGCTCGCTGCCTTTGTGATCACGCGGGCGGTTATCATTCAGCA
>JBCCMX010000151.1:0-4406 GCA_039026135.1 Pseudomonadota bacterium
GGCAAACTCGTCTTCGATCTCTTGGGCGCGTGTCTGTATCGTCATACGGCGCATGTGGAGGCAATCGCCCAAAAAGAAAACCCCCGGCCGAAGCCGAGGGTATCAGGTTACAATCTTCCGTAGTCCTTATTGAGCAACTTCCCCAATACACTTGCCAATGTCCGCCAGAGCGTGCTCACCGATGCAGAAGGGAACTTCGTAATGTTTGTGTGCGGCGGCCACGCACTGCTGAAGGTTTAGCTGTGCCATATTCACACAGCCGGATGTCTTGCGCTGTGACATGGCCGATTTCATGGCGCCATGAGTCGAGCCATCGGTGCCAAGAACCCGATAGGCGGCCAGCGTCGCAATGCCGTCCGCGATCGGTTCTTGTCCGCGCGCAATACGTGTTGATGATCCGAACCGGCCTGCAATGTCAGGCACACGGATTGAATTGGCTGCACTTGTCACACTTTCCCAAACCGATGGCGCGCCCGCGCTGCCCGCAACGGTTAGTACGGAGTCCATTTCCGGGGAGGCGAAAGCGCTGATCATGCTGCCACGCGCCGGAATGCCGAGGCGGGAGGAGGCAAGCAAATCATTCGCCAGGGCGTTTGAGTCGCCAATGCGTCCCTTGGCCCAACCTGATCCTTGAAGGCTGTAAGCTTGCTCCTTGACGAAGGCGGCTGCCCCAGCAAGGCGTCGGCTGTCGGCTGAGACGGCTGACAAAGATGAGGCCACCGCATCGTCGCCGCCATTCAGCGTGCGGGCATAGCGAACATCGTTTTTGAGACCTCTGATCAGGACATCTCGGCCATAATAACCTTCAATATCGAGAACAGCGGCGCGGAATTCAGGCGTTTGCGACGCGACAAGCGCGCTATAGGCCATCCAGCCTTCAGTAAACTGTTTTGAATTATGCCCGCCAAGATTGGTCAGGGCCTTGTCGATATCGCGCGCAGAGTTAAAGCCTTGGGCTTTTACATCTGTTACATCGCCATGGTATGTCGCATAAAGCGCGGCGGCGCGTGTCAACGGGTCAGATTCCGTTGGCGAACCAATTGGCTGTGAAACAGGTGTTGCCAGTTGAGCCGAAGCTTGCAAAGCGAGCCCCGCCATTGCGGCTGCTGCTGCCGTTAGGCTCTTGTTGAACATTGGAAGCTCCCTCACGCTACTAAAACCACACTGGCCTATCTTTTGCTTAAATCAAAGGCTAGCGTTCGACGAATTGCGGATTCTAACTGCAAATTTAACCCTTCCGCGACGACGAAAATGGCCGAGAACGATCACCGTTTTGTTAACAGGACCCACCAAGCTGATGAGCAAGGTGTAATGTTTGTTCATGTTAGCGTTGCGTTTGCCATTACATCGCTTGTTTGTATTGCAGTTTTGCTGTCCGGTTCGGTTAATCTGGCCGCGGCAACAATTTTTGTCTCACTTCCATTTTTTGTCTGGTTGGCCTTTGGTCGCGTGTGGGCGGGCCCAACCGGGCTGGCTTGCGCGCTATCACTGACAGGTCTGCTTATTCTGCAGGGCTTGTCGGTGCTGCCGCCCGAGAATGATGCTGCCGCGCTTGTTCTTACAGTCCTGGCAACCCTGTTGGCGACCGCGAACCTGATAGCTGCCGGTCTATTGGTGTGGCGGGTTTATCAGCAGAACCAGAGCGCCGCGGCGCCTGAACCTGCGCCGGCGCCTCTGCTCAACTTGCCGGAAGATGGCGGCGTTTTGCTGATCGAAACTACGCCGCTCGGGCGCGTGCGTCATGTCAGCGGCCAGACCGATTGGGCGCCTGAACTGGGGTCGGGCGCTGTGCTGGACCGCGCCTTGCGAACCCGCGATGGCGAAACGCTGAAAGACGGGATCGCAACCCTTCCGACGGGCACGGTTGTGCGGGTACGCCACAGTGTCGGCGCCGATGGTGAGCAGTGGATTCTGACCCAGGCCGATCAGAGCGGCAATGCGGATGCGCAAGCTGAACTTCTGGCGCGCACAACATTTTTTGCGGGGCTCGGTCATGATCTGAAAAGCCCGCTCAATTCCGTTATCGGGTTTGCCGAGATGATGGACGATGAGGTTCTCGGTCCGATGCCGGAGCCTTATCGCGACTATCCGGGTCTCATCCGCCAGGCCGGTGCGACCTTGCTTCGGCTGGTTGAGGATATGTTGAGCTATGCACGGTCTGAAGCTGGAACCTTCGAGATTGATCCTGAACCTTTAGACATTGCAGCGATTGGTGAAGCCATCCTTCGCCAGTCAGAAGCCAGCGCGGCCCTGACAGGTGTGACCCTGCAGTTCAAAGCGCGCGGCGCAGTGATGGCGCAGGCCGATGCCAGCGCTGTCCACCGGATATGGGACAATCTCGTCTCCAACGCGATCAAGTATTCAGACGAAGGCGGCATTGTACGTCTGTCGGCCGTTGTACGCGGCGACACGGTATCGCTAAGCGTCACCGACCATGGCGCCGGCATGGATGCCGCCGATCTTGCCCGCATCGCAAAACCTTTTGAGCAGGGGCAGAATGCAAAAGGCCGCGCGGGCACAGGTCTCGGCCTTGCGATGGTCCATCGCCTCGCCGAGATGCATAGTGGTAAAGTCGTCATCCGCACCGCGCTTGGCGAAGGCACCCATATCGTCGTCAGCCTGCCTGCAGCGAATGTTGCCGACAAGCGCGACGCGGCTGAATAGCCATGTTCGAAGAGCGTCTGGCGACAAAGGTCTGGGTGGATGGCTTGATCCGGCGCGCTGAAGTGTCCGGCGCGAGCGCGTTTGTGATCCAGAAAGGCGATGCCTCGCGCGGCGATGTTCTGATCAAAGTTGCCGATCTTGGCGGTGGAGCACGCGCTTATGCACCGCGGATCAATATCGAGGGCGAACGCGTCTTTGTTGATCTTGTGGCCCAGGGCATCGGCCCTGACGAGGCCAGTGTTGACGACTATACAAGGCGCACGGCAGCGCGCGACTCAGACCTGTGGATTATTGAGATTGAAGACCGGGCAGGGCGTCATTTTTTGACAGAAACTGTCGAGGAAGTGTCATAGTTTCAGTCGGTAACGCGCTGTTAACCGCAAATCACCGACATGGGATTGTCCAAGGGGATTCTTGCCCATGCTGTTTTTGCTGAACACAATGATTGTTGAGGTCGCAGTGCCCGAGATGCACCTGCGCCAGCGCTGGCGCGCGATGGGGTGTGGGGAACCGACCGAGCTGCGCGCACAGGATGCCATTGATTTCGTCACAAAGCGCATCGTTGCAGCCCGCAAAGCCGGGGTGGCGATCGATGCAGAAACGGCCAAGGACCTTTCGGCGCTGGTTGTCGCCAAGACCGGCGCCAACAGTCTGATGTTGAAGCCGACGGCCGGCGGCGGGGTTGAGCCACGCCTGCGCGATCTGCCCCATATGGTGCTCGAAACCTATCGCCGGGGCGCGGCCAATGATACCAAATCGGTCGTTCGCCTTCGCGCTGACGCCTGATTGCCAGCATTTTATTGCAGATAGGCGCGCCTTAATGGTTGGCGCTTTTGAGCAATTCCCTTAAGCGCTGGCATCCCAGACACATCAAGACCCAGACGCGCATGTCCCTTTCCCTGAGTGAACAAGCTGCTCGACGGCGAACGTTCGCCATCATTTCTCATCCCGATGCCGGCAAGACGACCTTGACCGAGAACCTTCTTCTGGCGGGCGGTGCTATCCGGGCCGCCGGCGAGGTTGCGGCACGCGGCGAGCGCCGCCGCACGACATCTGACTGGATGAAGATTGAGCGTGATCGCGGGATCTCAGTCAGCGCCTCGGTGATGACGTTCGAGTGCCGGGGCAATGTCTACAATCTGCTCGACACGCCCGGCCACGAAGACTTCTCCGAAGACACCTACCGCACGCTCACTGCGGCCGATTGCGCGATCATGGTGCTGGACGCGGCCAAGGGCATTGAGCCGCAAACCCTGAAACTGTTTGAAGTCTGCCGTCTACGCGACATTCCGATTGTGACTTTTATCAACAAGCTGGATCGTGAAGCGCTTGACCCGCTAGAGCTGCTCGATCAAATCCAGGACCAGCTTCAGCTCGATACCGCGCCGCTTTACTGGCCTGCGGCGAGCGGCAACCGGTTTGGCGGCATGATCGATCTGCGCACCGGGGAGTTCCTGCACTACTCAAAGCGCACCGCCGAAGAGGGTGTGGAGCCGGGTCAGTCCCCACGTGTCCAGCTTGACGATGTGCGCAGCGAGGTTGACCCGAGCGCGCTTGAAGAGCTCGAAGAGGGCAGCGAGCTGGCCCGCGACGCTTTGCCTGAAATTGACCGCGAGGCTTTTCTGGAAGGGCATATGACACCAGTCGTATTCGGCACGGCGCTGCGCCATTTTGGCGTCGGCGAATTGCTTGCTTGCCTTGAGGAGTTCGCGCCGCCGCCGCGTCCGCAAACTGTTCTGAAA
>JBCCMX010000152.1:0-4381 GCA_039026135.1 Pseudomonadota bacterium
CTTGATCTTGATCGCCTGGAAATCGACCTGTTTCGCGGTGTCAGCCCGGACAATCAAATCTCTGTGCGGGTCTTTGGCGGCCAGGTGATCGCCCAGGCGCTGGTCGCGGCCTACAAGACCGTCGATCTCAATGAACGCACCTGTCACTCGCTGCATGGCTATTTCATGCGGCCGGGCGACCCATCCATCCCCATCATCTATGAAGTCGATCGCGCCCGCGATGGCGGCAGCTTTGCCACGCGCCGCGTGGTCGCCATTCAGCACGGCAAGCAGATCTTCAACCTCGCCGCCTCGTTCCACAGGCAGGAAGACAGCTGGTCGCACCAGCATGACATGCCCGATGTGCCAGCGCCCGAAACCCTGAAAAGCCGCACACAGCGACTTCAGGAAAACAAGGACAAGATCCCCGCGCCGCTGCAAAATCAAATGCTGCGCGCCCAGGCGGTTGAAGTCCGCGAAGTTGACCCGCTCGCGTTTGTTGATCCAGGACCGGCTTCCGACCGCCATCACCAGTGGTTTCGCATGTCGAGCCCGGTTGATGCTGAACCCTGGATCCATCATTGCCTGCTGGCTTACGCGTCCGACATGGCGCTGCTCGGTACCGGCAACCGCCCACATGGCATAAACTGGTGGTCAGGCAAGCTCATGTCGGCCAGCCTTGATCATGCCATCTGGTTCCATGGCCCGATCAAATTCGACGAATGGCACCTCTATACAATGGACAGTCCCTTCTCAGGCGGTGCGCGCAGCTTCAATCGCGGCGCAATATACAGTCAGGACGGCCGTCTTGTGGCCAGTGTAGCCCAGGAAGGCTTGATGCGGCCGCTAAAACCAAAATAGTATGGTTTTTTAGTTCCAGGGGCGAACATATGGACCAGCTCACCGCGCAATCATCCAAACAATCGCTCCGCGACTATGCCAGGAACATATCAGCCGACCCCCAAACCAATTCTGTCTTTGCCTATGCCCGCCAGCTGTTCCGCCAGCTTGAAACCGGCGAGACAGACCTGGCCGCGCTCGACACGCTGATCCACGAGGTTGGCTTTGGGCTCAGCCTCAAACGCGCCGACGCCTTTCGCAGCCAACATGCCGGCGCCGATCCAGACCAAAGCTGGCAGCCCGTCGCGCAGCGATTGAACGCGCTCGCAGAGCAGGGCTGGGACGCATTCAAACAGGCCGTAGAGACCGCCGCGGGCGGCATTGTGTTCACCGCCCACCCAACCTTTGCGCAATCCAAACAGGTCCGCGCGGCCTTTGCCCATCATGTCACGGCCGATAATGCCGACAGCCAGGCCGGGCTCGCCGAAGCGCTCAAACCAGACGGGCGGGACTGGTCGGCCAGCATCTCGCTTGCGGGCGAGCATGAAGAGGTCCAGGAGGCAATTGCGACCGCACGTCTGGCGCTCAGGCGCTACGCCTCGCTCGTGGTCGACACCGCGCAGTCTCACTTCCCGGATCGATGGACAACCCTGCGGCTGCACGTGCCGACACTCGCCTCATGGGTCGGCTATGACCTTGATGGGCGCAGCGATATCCACTGGTCTCAATCGATTACCTTCCGCTTGCGGGAAAAAGCCGCGCAATTGCGCTCATACGCCGAAACCATAAACCAGCTGATCGCCCGCGCACCGGGCGAGACAGCGCTTGCCCAATTGGCGGAACGCTTGGCGGCCGCCTGCGCCCGCACCGACGAAGAAGCTGCCCTGTTTGCCAAGGATCTCACCGACCCGGACAATCTGCCGCCCGCCGCCAACGCGCTGACAGAGGACCATCCAGACCATCTAACAGATGCGCGCGAGATACTGGACACGCTCGAGACCGTGATCGGGTCGCTGAAAGATGACGACCTGGCAGCCGACCTGTTGGTCCTGCATGCTGAGGTTGAGGCGCTGCAGCTCGGCACGGCCCGTATTCACCTGCGCCTGAACGCCGCCCAGATTCGCACGGTGATCAGCCGCGACCTTGGCCTTGAAACCGAAGACAGGGAACTGGGCCGGCGCGCCTTGAGCGAGCTGTCGCGCAAAGCCGGGGATAAGGCGGTGCGCCCGATCAATTTTGCCGATCTGTTTCTCGAGCAATCCACCGCGCGCCGCCAGTTCATGATGTGCGCGCAATTCCTCAAACACATTGATGCCGGCTCAAATATCCGCTTCCTGATTGCCGAGAGCGAAAACCCCGCCACCGTCATGGGCGCGCTCTATCTCGCGCGCCAATATGGCGTCGATGACAAGCTTGATATCTCGCCGCTATTTGAAACACCCGAAGCGCTGGAAACGGGCGGACGCTTTGTCGCCCGGCTGCTGGAAGAACCGGAATTCCTCGCCTATGCGCGAACACGCGGCTATCTCAGCATCCAGCTCGGTTTCTCCGATGCGGGCCGGTTTATCGGCCAGATCGCCGCCGATATGGCGATCGAGCGCATTCACAATCTGATCAGCCGCGCCGTTTGCGTCAAAGACCCCTCTCTCGGCCTGCTAATCTTCAACACCCATGGCGAATCCATGGGGCGCGGCGCCTGGCCGGGCACCTTTACCCAGCGCTTCAATCATCTGATGACGCCGTGGACGCGCGCCAATTGCAAAGCCCGCGGGATTGCCCTGAAACATGAGGTCAGTTTTCAGGGCGGCGACGGCTTCCTGCATTTTGCCACACAGCCGCTGGCAGATGCCACCTATGCGGCGGCCTGCGAACATCTGCTCAGCGAGCCACGCGAAGATGAAGACGATCCGTTCTATGTCAGAACCGACCTTGTCTGGGACTTTTACCGCTCGCTGCGGCGCTGGCACGAAACGCTGTTTCAGAATGAAGACTATGCCAGGCTGCTCGGCGATTTTGCCACCAATCTGTTGGTGACCGCCGGCTCACGTCCGCGCCGGCGCAGCTCTGGCCCGGGCGGGCCGCGCTCGCTGCGCGCCATCTCGCACAATGCGACGCTGCAACAGCTTGGTATTCCGCTGAATACCGCCGCCGGCATCGGCTCGGCGCTGCGCCGGGAAAATGATCAGGTTGCCGAGCTCATCGTGCAATCGCCCCGCATGCGTAGCCTGATGCGTCTGGCGCTGAATGCCCGCATTGCGATGAGCGTCCCGGCCCTGCGCGCCTATGCCAATGTGTATGATCCAAGCTTCTGGGTGGCCCTGGCCGGCCAAAGCGATATCGAGGCGGCCACCGGGTATCGGCGCATTTATTATCGCCTTCAATCGGGCCAGACGTCGCGGTCACTGCGCACAATTGCCGATAAACTCTCTGTCGATCTCGGCAAATTCGACCGTCTGATTGACGATGTCGCTGACAAGCCGGCCGCGCCAGAGCGCCATGAGGGCCGGCTCGATATCCATATTCTCCATGCGGTACGTCAGGCGCTAATGATGAAAGCTTTCGCGCTCATCGCCCATATTCCCAGCATTTCAGGGCGCCATGACGCCTCGATTGAAGAGATTTTCGACATGGTGCTGGAAATGCGGATCAAGGACACGGTCAATCTGCTGTGCCGTATTTTCCCGGCTGCGCGCAGCGATGCAAAAGGTCTTGAAGCACTCAGCGAGCCGGGTCATGTGTCTGCGGAAATAGACACGCATGGCTATGACCAGTTGCACCAAACCATCATACAGCCCCTCGATGAAATCGATCGCCTGTTGCACGCGACAACCCTCTCGCTCGCCCAGGCATATGGCGCTTATGGCTAGCGCTGACGGGCCAGCGCCATCGCGGCAAAGTTAATTGGCCATTAATCAATTTGCTCGAATCCTTGGTGCAAAATTAACACTTGATTGAGCGGCATTTGTGTTTCGCCAGGCGCCTCGGCAGCCTTTGACAAACCCAGCGAACGCCAATCAAGACTTGGCATTCAAGGGGCTGAACATGACACTGCTGGAACTCGTCATCACCGCGCATCGCTGCCGATCGACACATCATTTCATCGCAATTGATGCGCTAAAGCTCCTGTCCGGCAAGGATGCCGGGATCTGGCATGATCTGATGCTGCGTCATCATGAAAGCCTGCTGAAAGGCGCCAAGGCTCCGGACACAGAGTTCAAGGACTTCAAGAACCATGTCCTGCATGTCGGCGAAGGTGAATGGGGCGGGGCGCGCGATGCCGCTATGGACTGGTATGGCCGCGCCGTCATCGCTTTGCGGGCCGAAAAGTGGAGCAAGGCGGCCTACGCGCTTGGCGTGCTGACCCATTACTATGCCGATCCCATTCAGCCCTTCCATACAGCCCAGAGCGAAGAGGAAGGCGCCATTCACCGCGCGCTGGAATGGAGCATTGCAAAATCGCGCCACAAGATTGAGGCGCGCATCGCCGAAACGGGCTATCCAACCGTCGACGCCAGCGATCAGCTCGGCTTTGTCTCCGACATGGTGCGGGCCGGCGCAGAGC
>JBCCMX010000153.1:0-4347 GCA_039026135.1 Pseudomonadota bacterium
AGGTCTTTCTCATTTGCCCAGGCGGTGCCGTACATGCGTTGCAGCATTTCATTCTGGCTGTCGCCGCGCCAATAGGCGCCCGCCAGCTTCATCAGCTTGAACGCCTTGGGCAGTTTACCCGTGCTGGGCAAATGCGGGCCGCGGCAGAGGTCAAACCAGTCCCCCTGCTTGTAGACAGTGATTGGCTCACCCTGGGCGATGATGTCGTCGATGATCTGCGCCTTATAGTCCTCACCGATGGATTTGAAGGTTTCGATCGCCTGATCCTTATCCCAAACCTCGCGGACAATGGGATAATCGGCGTCGACAATCTCTTCCATTTTCTTTTCGATCTTCTCGAAATCGTCGGCAGAAAACGGCACATCGCGCGCAAAGTCGTAATAGAACCCATCATCGATGACAGGCCCAATTGTGACTTGTGTGTCGGGGTAGAGCGCCTGAACGGCCTGGGCCAGGACATGCGCGGCATCGTGGCGGATCAGCTCCAGTCCTTCGGGGTCTTTCACGGTCACAATGGCGACATGCGCGTCGCCCTCCAAAGGCCGTGTCAGGTCGAACAGCTCGCCGTCAACCTTGGCCGCCAGTGCTTTTTTTGCCAGCGACCCGGATATGCTTGCCGCCACATCATACGGGGAAGCGCCTTCTTCATATTCTCGAACGGCGCCGTCGGGCAGAGTTATTTTGATCATTTAGTCTTTGTCTTTGTCATTCGGCTCCGGATCAAGCTCCGGTACCAGTCTTTCACCGCGATTCCAGTCCCCAAATCGCCAGGGCGCCCAAAAAGGAACGCTTTTTTTCACCAGCGGCGCGGGGTCATAACCCGACGATCCGCCAGGCCGGCAGCGCGACAGTCTGGCCAGCGCCATCCAGGCGCCGGGCCAGATACCATGCCGCGCCACGCATGTCGCTGCATACTCGCTGCAGCTCGGCTCATGGCGACATCGCGCGCCAAACAGCTGAAAGACAGGCGAGAGCGTCAGCTTGTAGGCTGTCAGCAGGCTGTGCGAGAGCATGTGTCGAAGGCCAGACATCCGTTTTGTCCAGTCAGTGGGGAGAAGGATCAATCTAAACGCGAGTTGCGGGCAACAGCAAGCCGGGCGTTAAACGGCTTGCGCCCGCATCGTTCGCGCCGTCTCGATCGCGGCGAGCGCGGCCTCAAATGCTAAAAGTGTCGAGGCGTGGCGCGGCGGGTAATCGCGCACACCTTCAAGATGACGCAACTCCCAAAAGCGCCCGCGCGGGGGCGCGCCGCCTTCTTTCAGCATGGCGGCAAGCGCATCACGCGCCGCCTGAATTTCACTGACGCTGGCGCCGACCGCATGTTCTGACAGGATTGATGTTGCCGCCTGGCCAAGCGCGCAGGCTTTCGGATCGACCGCGATATCGCTCACCTGCTCGCCGCTGGCATCGAGCTTGATGTCCACGCGAACAGTTGAGCCGCAAATCCGCGACACCTTTGTGGCCGACCCATGCGCATCAGAAAGTACGCCGACATTTGGAATGTCAGCGGCAAGCTCTAGAACGCGGTTATGATACAGATCAACCATGGCGCCCATGTCGCCCCGATTGGCACGAAAATCAAGCCGGGCCGAAGAATGGCAGCAATTCGAGCGGCAGGAGGTTCCAGACGCGATAGAGAACGATATTCGCCCCGGTGAAGGCCGCGCCGGCAAGCAGCAGGACGAAGCCATCCCGCGCGGTCAGGGCAAGACCAAACAGCAAAACGGTCAGGCTCGGCAAGACCGGCCCAAGTGGGATGAATGAGAGCGGGATGGTGACGAGGGCCGCACCAACGCAGGCCAGCGCCACAAGTTGCACGAAGGGCGCCTCGGTCAGGAAGGTGAGCCGCGGTTTCAGCAAGGCATCAATCGTGTGGACATGCTTGCTTGCGCTTTCGACACCGGCCAGCAGATATTTGCGTGGGAAGCTGAAATCGAGCGCGTTTTTCGGGATCCATGGATAGGCGCGGCCGATGACGATCTGCAGCGCGAACAGCAAAATCAACAGGGCCATAAAGACGTTCGACCCCGGAATGAGCGTCAGCGGACTGATCGCGATAAAGCCGAGAAGCAGCAGAACCGGGCCATAGGAGCGCCGGCCGACCGCGTTCAGCATGTCGCGCACGGTCACCGTTTCACCCTGTGTATTCTCACACAGCGAATCGAGAAGCGACCGAAGGTTGCGGACTTTCGTCATAAAGCCGCTTTAGTGGGTTAATTGACGGGACGCGAGAAAAGAATGGCCTGGCAGCCTAGACCCGCCGCCAGGTGCTGGCGCCTGCACCATCCATGACCTCAATCCCCTCAGAGGCCAGTTCATCGCGGATCCGGTCCGCCTCGGCCCAGTTCTTGGCCGCCCTTGCATCGAGACGCGCCTGAACGCGCGCCTCAATCCGGGCATTGTCACCCGCATCGCCGCCCTGTTCCCAGTCAGCCGGCGTATGGCTCAACAGGCCGATCAGCGCGCCCGCCGCCAGCAAGTTCGCTTTCGCCTCAGCCATAGCCGCCCCGTCTTTGCGATCAGCGGCATTATTGGCCTCGCCCGCCAGCCGCGAGAGCTCAGCCAGGGCAATCGGTGTATTGAGATCATCGCGCAGCGCATTGACGACACCGTGATCGCTCGCCGCGGCGCCATCTGCGTCCCAGACGCGGCGCAGCGCCCCATAGACACGCTTCAATGTGGTCTCAGCCTGCGCGAGCAGATCGTCTGTCCAATCAAGCGGCGCGCGATAATGACCCGAAAGCAGCGCAAAGCGCAGCACCTCGCCCGGCCAATCCTTGAGCAGGTCGTGCGCCAGCGTGACATTGCCCAGCGATTTCGACATTTTCTCGCCATTCATATCGAGAAAGCCATTATGCATCCAATAGCGCGCCATCTCCTGACCATGGCAGCACTCAGACTGTGCGATCTCGTTCTCGTGATGAGGAAATTGCAGATCAATCCCGCCGCCATGAATATCAATGGTTTTGCCAAGGTGTTTGGCGGCCATGGCCGAGCACTCAATATGCCAGCCTGGCCGGCCCTTGCCCCAGGGACTGTCCCAGATCGCGTCGGCCGGCTCGTCCGGCTTGGCGAGCTTCCACAATGCAAAATCGGCCGCATGGCGCTTGCCGAGATCAACCGAGACGCGCGCACCGGCCTGATTGTCTTCAAGTGTGCGCCCGGACAGGCGGCCGTAATTTTCCATTTGCGGCACGTTAAAAAAGACACCGGCCGATGTGGCATAGGCGTAGCCTTTGCGCTCCAGCGCCTCAATCATCGCGATCATATCGCTGATATGGTGGGTGGCGCGCGGCTGAATTGTCGGCGCCAGAACATTCAGCGATGCAGTGTCGTCTTGATAGATTTCACGAAATTTCTCCGTGATCGCCGCCAAGCTTAGACCGGTTTCGCCCATGGCGGTGATAATCTTATCGTCAATATCGGTATAGTTACGTGCGTAAACGACCGCGTCATCGCCATAGGTCAGGCGCAACAGACGAAACAGAACGTCGAACACGACGGCAGGCCGCATGTTGCCGATATGCGCGTAGCTGTAGACGGTCGGTCCACAGACATAAAGCGTGACGCGCCCAGGGTCTTGCGGTTCAAAAACGCGCTTTTCGCGCACAGCAGAATCAAACAGTCGTATTGTCATCGGGCCGCCATATAGCCGCGTTTAGAGCGATAAGATAGCGCTGCATTCAGGCAAAAGCGGCGCTGGGCGCTAAAAGAATTTTGCGCCGCCTATGATCCACGATTTGTCGCACACCGTAATGAAAGCTGGAACTTTTATTCTTTCACCCTTATGTTCCAACCAACGCCCTGAGGGTACAACTCCGGGCGGGCGTTAAGTCCGGTGTCACTGCGTCCTTGATTGGCAATGCAGTCGCTCGGCTCGACCTCCGTCCCTCAGACTAAGGACAATTACAGGATAATGGACGTAATCACACCTGAAAAAGATATCGTGCGCGCTGATGAAGTGGTGCGCCCCAGCCAGGAACAAGCGATGGAAGCGGTCCGAACGCTTCTGGCATGGGCGGGAGACGACCCCCGCCGCGAAGGCCTGGTCGACACGCCCAAACGTGTTGTCAAAGCTTATAGAGAGTTTTTCGCCGGCTATGAGATGGACCCCGCTGCTGAGCTGTCGCGCACATTCGAAGATGTCCAAGGCTATGATGATATCGTGATGCTGCGCGACATTGATGTGGAAAGCCATTGCGAGCACCACATGGTCCCTATTCTAGGCAAGGCCCATGTCGCCTATATGCCGACACAACGGGTTGTGTGCATCTCCAAGATCGCGCGGGTTGTGGAGATTTTCGGCAAGCGGCTGCAGACGCAGGAAACAATGACAGCCCAAGTTGC
>JBCCMX010000154.1:0-4307 GCA_039026135.1 Pseudomonadota bacterium
ATCCGGGCTTTGTAGCTTTCAAAAGCGCCGGCATTGACTTCCACTTCGATCTCTTCCTGGACATCAATCAGGAAAGCCTGGAACAGATCCTGTGTCAGTTGCTGACCGACATCGGGCGCTGCCGAAGAGGCGAGAAGAGTCACGGTTTCTGGCGTTGGCCGATCAATCTGCGTTACCTGCATGATCAGGATTTCCGTTGGTGAGATTGGCTCGGCAACCGTGTCGCCTTCGCGGCGCGCATTGAACAGCGACGCGACCAGCTGCGATGGCAATTCCGCGCTCTGACTGGTGCGCAAAATCGGACGCGGCAGCGCCTGAACTACGGTGTTATAGTCGCCAGCTTCCTGGGTCAGTACGGTCTCGCCTGAAGCAAGGCGTGCTTCGATTTCGTCCGCGGCCGACTGAAGCTGTCGGAAGCCTTCGCGCTGGGTCCATGCTTCGGCGAGATCACCCCGCACTTCCTCTAGTGTCGGCATGCGTTCCGGCAGGATCTTGTCCACGCGCGCGATATAGGTGACCTCGTCAGTCCCGACCCGTTCGGTCACAGATCCTTCAGGCCGATTAAAGATGCTCGTCAGCAAGCCTTCAGCGTCCAGCATGGGTTGATAGAAAGTGCCGGTTTCCGACACGCCGCGCTGGTCAACCGGTGCGAAGGTCAAAATGGGTGTTCCAAGATCGGTGCCGATGTCTTCAAGGTCTGCGCCGGTGCCGATCAGGTCGTCAAAGCGGGGCAGGGCTTCATAGAAGAAGCCAACGGCCTGTCCCATTGCAAGCTCGTTACTGATCGCCTCGCGAACAGTTTCAAGCGGCGTCTCTTCGCCGGGCGAAATGCTCTCAAGACGAATGACGGTCCAATAGCTGCCAACAAGAATAGGCCCATGTAGCGAGGCAGGTTGTGAGCGCGCGGCAAAAACCTGCTCCGACAGGCGCTCATTGGCAATTGATCCGGCCTGACCGGAGCGCACTTCCGAGCCTGACAAACCGTCCAGATCGCTCGCGGATGCGCCGCCGGCAATGGCGCCGAGCGCGGCGCGCGCGGTGGCTTCATCTGTAAAGCGAAACTCCGTAAACGTCCGCGTGTCCGGGCCGGTATAGCGCTCGCGTTTATAGGCTTGGTAATAGCCTTCAATATCCGCTTCGCTGACCACCGCGCGGGCGAGATAATCGTTCGGACTAAGCTGGATCATGCTGACCTGGCGCCGCTCAGGAACACGGATGGCGCTTTGATTCTGCTCATACAGTGTTTGCAGATCTTCATCGGTCGGCGCTTCGAGCGGTGGCAGTTCAGACTTTGACAGCACAAACCAAGACGCGCTGCGAAGCTCGCCATTGTAAGCTGCTTCAATGCGGGACAGAACGCTCGGTGTGTTCAGACCGGCGCCTGGGATCTGCTGCAGGCGGCCCATGGTCAGCTCGGCCTCGAGGCGATCTTCGAAAGTGCGCTGTGAGAAACCCTCTTGGCGCAGATAGGCCGTCAGGCGCGAGGGATCGAAGACGTCGGTTGTGTCGCGAAAGGCCGGAATGGCTGTGATCTCATTTTGGATACTGTTTTGCGTTGCCGTAATGCCAACCTTGTCGGCATAGGCACGCAGCAGAACTTCAAACTGCATATTCGAAAACAGCTGATCGATCGTGCCTTGTTCCAGTGCCTGCTCCTTGCTGATCGCCCGGCCGCGATCATCTGTGGCGCTGCGCAATTGGCGTTCGACCAGATTATCGAACTCCTGGTCAGATATGGTGCGGTTGCCCGCGCCAACTAATTTGTCGCCAAGCCCGCCGCTGAAGACGTCTGTGACACCCCAGGCCGCCATCGCAATAATCAGCAAGACAAACAGCCCTCCAGCGGCGGGAGAACGGAGCATATTGCGCATCATTGTGAGCATTGGCAGGCCTTACTTGTCGGGGTCGCGCTTGTTGAGTTCTGGTTTGCTTGCTAGGCGAGGGTGAGTTTATGATCAAGGTAGGGAATGTCATGGTACGCACGCTGATTGCCGGAAACTGGAAAATGAATGGGCTGAACGCAGCCCTTGGCGAAGCCAAAACGGTGGCCGAACGCCTGTCTGACTTTCCTGATGCCGCAGATTGTTTGCTCTGTCCGCCGGCCACTTTGGTTGGGGCCATGGCAAGCGTGGCTGGGGGTCGCCTGAAAGTGGGCGGGCAAACCTGCCACCCGGCCGCCTCTGGAGCGCATACAGGCGATGTGTCGGCCGAAATGCTCGCGGATGCGGGGGCCGATTATGTCATTGTTGGCCACTCTGAACGCCGCGCCGACCATGGCGAGAGTGACAGCGCCGTGAAAAGCCAAGCACAAGCCGCACTTCGCGCCGGACTGATCCCGATCATTTGCGTTGGCGAAAGCCTGGCCCAGCGACAGGCCGGCGAAACGCTCAGCGTGATTTCGGCGCAATTGGACGGCTCATTGCCAGATGCCTCTGATGGTGGGCCGGCCTTTGTTGTTGCCTACGAGCCCATCTGGGCGATTGGAACGGGGGAGGTGGCCACCATAGAGCAGATTGGTGAAGTGCATGGTGCGATCCGCCAGCAATTGTCAGCCGGTTACGGCGATGGCGGGACAAGCACGCCTATTCTATATGGCGGCTCGATGAAGCCCGGAAATGCGGGCGATATTCTTGGCGTTGATGACGTCAATGGCGGTTTGATTGGCGGCGCCAGCTTGAAGGCAGCTGACTTCATGGCCATTTACGAAATTGCGGTGAGTTGAGACTGATGCATGGGGGTTGGCCTTCATGCCAGAAAGGCTTAAGCCCCACCGATTGAGTTTCAGGAAACCGCCATGATTACCGTTATTCTCGTCATTCATATCCTCGTGTCGGTCGTATTGATCGCTGTTGTCTTGATGCAGCGCTCCGAAGGCGGCGCGCTGGGAATTGGTGGCGGCGGTGGCGGCGGTGCGGGAGGCATGATGTCTGGCCGCGGCGTGGCTGGCGCGCTTGTGCGCACCACGATGATTTTTGGCGGAATTTTCTTTATTACCAGCATTGGCCTGACGACCCTGGCGATCAGCCGAAATGCTGGCGGCCAAACGCAGATTGAGCAGAATCTGAACGAAGAGTTCAACACCCCGATTGTCGAACCGGAGTTTGACGACATTCTGGGCTCGAGCGCTGTCGACATTGTTGATCCGCTGGCTGTCGATCCGGCGCCTGCTGAAGAGGCGCCGCCGGCCGATCCGCTGGCACCACAACCCTAAAAAAGGCATGCGCCGGAGATTCCCCTATCGGGGCGGGCGGCGAATCGGGCAATCTGCATTCCCATGACTCGCTATATTTTCATTACTGGCGGCGTGGTGTCCTCCTTGGGCAAAGGCATAGCTTCAGCGGCGCTCGGCGCGCTGCTTCAGGCGCGCGGCTATAAGGTGCGCCTTCGAAAGCTCGACCCGTATCTGAACGTTGATCCCGGCACGATGAGCCCACGCCAACATGGCGAGGTCTATGTGACCGATGATGGCGCGGAAACCGATCTCGACCTCGGCCATTATGAGCGGTTTACCGGCGTCTCCGCGCGCCAGTCTGATAATATCACGACCGGCCGCATCTATTCGACGATTATTGAGAAAGAGCGCCGCGGCGATTATCTCGGAGCGACCATACAGGTCATTCCGCATGTCACCAACGAGATCAAAGACTTTGTTCTCTCAGATGCCGGCAAGGACGTTGATTTCGTGCTATGCGAGATTGGCGGCACAGTTGGTGATATTGAAGGCCTGCCTTTCTTCGAGGCGATCCGCCAGCTCGGCCAGGAACTTGGGCCTGAACATGCCTGTTTTATCCATCTGACTTTGCTGCCCTACATTCCGGCGGCCGGCGAGATGAAGACCAAGCCGACGCAACACTCGGTCAAGGAGTTGCGCTCAATCGGTATCCAGCCGCAGGTTCTGCTTTGCCGATGTGACAGGGCGATCCCGGAAACCGAGAAGGCGAAGATTGCAAGCTTCTGTAATGTGCGCCCCACCAGTGTGATTGAAGCGCTGGATGTCGGCCACATCTATGATGTTCCCGCGGCCTATCATGCGGAAGGCCTCGATGATGAAGTGCTCTGGCACTTTCGCATGGAAGGCGCACCAAGCCCTGACCTGTCACGTTGGCAGGAGATCGCCCACACGGTGCACAATCCGGACGGTGAGGTGAATATCGGTCTGGTTGGAAAATATGTAGACGTGCCGGACGCCTACAAATCGGTATCGGAAGCATTGATGCACGGTGGGTTGGCCAACAATGTGAAGGTCAATGTGTCGCTGATTGACAGTGAAGCCTTTGATGATGACACCGCGCCGCTCGACATACTTG
>JBCCMX010000155.1:0-4220 GCA_039026135.1 Pseudomonadota bacterium
GCGGGTCGCAAGGCTGCGAACCTGGGCGCGATCCATGATTTCCTGCGGCTGTGGGCTGACATCTAGCGTCGAGGGGTAGATTTCGGCGATGATGCAATGCGGGCCTTTTTCGCTGTTCGGTATCGGGGCGGTGAGCCCTGTCTCAAACGGCCAGACGCGGCAATTGGGTAGACTACGCCTCAGCCGGTTCATACGCGGGATGCCCAGCAGGCTCTGGCTACCGACAGATCCGATCCCCAGCAGCTGCCAGACAGATTTGGGACTGGCTTTGTAGTTCGATTTGATCCAGGCCTCGGCGGCGCGATGTTCCGGCAAGCTTGCCTGTGAATTGAAATCGCCTTTCGTCGCCGCAAGGGTTGCACAAATCTGTGTTTTGGGCGCGCCCCAGAATGGGTGGGGCATGCCTGACAAGGCCTGGTTCATGTCAGCCGCGAGCGCAAAGCGATTGTTGCGATTGTCTGCACCGTCATGGATGTGGGTTTCAAGATAGCTGCATGTCGCCGCCCAGGGCGACAAATCGGTCGTCAGGCCAAGCCGCTCAGCGGTGCCTGCCGGGTAACCCAGTGCAAAATCGAAGCCCAAAAGCACGTTCTTGCCTACCGTCATTAGCGTTTTCACGCGGGTTTCGATCTCGGCCTCAGCAGCGGCGCGTGTCGCCGGGTTGGTGCATTCAAGCATGTCGCGCCCGCCCTCGCCGGGCAAAAGGACGGCGATCCAGATCGCATTGGCGCCTGTTACAGGCCGGGAGGCGGCGCTCCAGTCGACCATGATATAGGCGTCGAACAGGGGAGAAGCCGACATTACCATCGCCTTTATTTACTGCAGTTTGCCGAACTACAAAGCCCATCAGCCCTTTGACCCGGTAAGAAACGGTAATGCGTTTTGATCACCCTGACAGGTTCGTAACCTTGCCGGGTCTCGGCGCCAGTGCAAATAGGAGCGGCTTGAAGAGGAGCGCCCGATGGCCAAGCTCAAGACAGGATTGATCGGTGCCGGTGTTTTCGGCGGCTATCACGCTGGCAAGATTGCCGCGTCCGATCGCACGGATTTTGTCGGGGTTTTTGATCCCGATCTGTCCCGCTGTGACGCGCTGGCGGGCAAGCATGCTGTCGCGGCGTTTGAGAGCCAGGGCGCGTTGCTGGCTGATTGTGATGCGGTGCTGGTCGCCTGTCCGGCGAAATATCACGAGGCGGTGGTGCGCGATGCGCTGGAGGCCGGGCTGCATGTCATGGTGGAGAAGCCCCTGGCGCTGACAGGTCATGCCGCTGATCAGATCGCGAAACTTGCCGCCGAAAAAGACCTTGTCCTGCAGGTCGGACATCAGGAGCGTTTTGTTCTCGATGCGATGGGCCTGTTTGATATTCCCGAAACGCCGAGCCAGGTTGAGGCCGTGCGTGCCGGCCCGCCGGCGCCAGACGGGCGGGCAGGGGACGTGTCTGTGATCTGGGATCTGATGATCCATGATCTTGATATGGTCAATAAATTGATGGGCGGCGCGCTGTCAGTCGAAGCGACGGGCCGGCGGGCGCATACCCAGCATCTCGACGAGGCCTCCGCATTGATCCGGTTCAGCCATGGCTCAGCCGAGCTGACCGCCAGCCGCTGCGCCGACGCGCGTGACCGGCGCCTGGTCCGGACATTCCCGTCTGGCAGCATTGCGATCAATTTTCTGACGCGCGAGGTTGAGAACACGACGCCCTTCGATGTGAAGGCGGACGTTTCAGGCGATATGCCCGATCCGCTTGGGGCGGCTGACGAGGCGTTCTTTGCTGCTGCGCTGGGGGAGCGCGATTGCGCGATACCCGGCATTGAAGCGGCGCGGGCCGTTCATTTGGCAGAACAGGCAGAGCTTTCGGCTCTGCATACAATTGGAGCTTAAACAGTGGCGTATTCTGAACCTGACCCCAGCCTATTGATCGACTTGCCTGCGGACGCGCCGATCCAGCTATTTGATCTTAAAAGACAGCAGGCCTTGATCCGTCCGGCACTGGAGAAACGCTGGACCGACATTCTGGACCATGGCCGGTTCATTGGCGGGCTAGAAGTGACAGAGCTGGAAGACAAGCTTGCCGAGCTGACTGGCGCCGCCGACGCTGTGGCGGTGGGGTCCGGCACACAGGCGCTTGTCATGCCTCTGCTGGCCATGGGGGTCGGCGCGGGCGATGCGGTGTTCATTCCGGGCTATACGTATAATGCGACAGCCAATGCGGTGCTGCTGGCCGGCGCTTACCCGGTGATTGTCGATATTGATCTTGCCACATTCAATATGGACGCTGGCGATCTGCAGCGCAAAATCGAGATGGTCAAAGCGGCCAGCGATCTGACGCCGCGCTGTGTGATGCCTGTCGATCTTTATGGTCTGCCTGCGGACTATCGCGCAATCCAGGCGGTCGCAGATGCGCACAATTTGCGGATTATCGCCGATGGCGCGCAGGCCTTTGGCGGCAAGGCCGATGGCAAATGGATCGGCAATATTGCCGAGATCACCGCGACCAGTTTCTATCCGACCAAGGCGCTGGGCGGCTATGGTGATGGCGGCGCGATCATGGTGCAGGACAAGGATTTTGGTGAGCGGATGCGGTCAATCCGCTGGCATGGCACGGGCGACAATCGCAAGGAGTCGGTGCGCGTCGGCATCAATGGTCGCTCAGACTCGATCCAGTGTGCGGTCGTGTGTGAAAAGCTCGGCCTGTTTGCCGAGGAGCGTGATCGGCGCATGGCCGCCGCGGCGGTCTACAATGAACGCCTTGAGGGCGTGGTTGACCGGCAGATGGCGCTGGAAGGTCAGGAAAACGGATACGGGCTTTATACGATCCGTATTCCGAACCGTGATGGGGTTCGCGCCAAGCTCGGCGAGGCGGGTGTTCCGACCGGGGTCTATTACGATACCGCCATTCATCAGATGCCGGCTTTTGCCCATTGCGCCGCGCCCGGCACGCTCCCCAATTGCGAGCAGGCCGCGTTGGAGGCGATCAGCCTGCCCATGCACCCCTATCTTGCCGAATGGCAAATCCACAAAGTTTGCGATGCGCTCGAAGCAGCATTGAAGGCTTAAGCTGAAACCGCCTGTTTGAGGGCGGTAAGACCCGTGCGCAATTGGGCCGACAGGTCTTCATTGGTCAGCGCGCCTGTCTCATGGTCGAAGACTTCAGGGAACTTGGCCACTGAGACACTGGCGACCACATCACCGCCAAAGTACGGTGCGGTGTCCATGGCTGATTTGAGAACACTCGCGCCGCCGCGCCCGCCGGGCGAGGCCGCCATCATCAGGATCGGCTTGCCCTGAAAGACTTTCATGTCGATGCGCGACGCCCAGTCATAGATATTCTTGTAGGCGCTGGTGAAGGAGCCGTTGTATTCGGCAAACGAGATAATCAGCGCGTCGGCGCCGCCAATCTTGGCGTAGAAGTCATGCGCAAGTTGCGGGATGCCGCCCTCAGTCTGGCGATCAATGCTGTAGATCGCCATTTCATAATCATTGAGGTCTATCAGCTCGCAGTCCGCATTCGGCTCAATCTCGTGAGTAAGGACATTGATGGCGTGGCCAACAAGCTGTTTGTTGATCGAGGCGCGGCTATTGCTGGCCGCAAAGGCTAGAACTTTCATGCTTGTCTTCCCCAGGATTCGCTGCCTGCTCGTCATTCCATAATGGCGCGCGGTTCGCCAGTGCAAATCGATACTTGGACATAGATTTGATGATGATGCGCAGCGTGCGCACACGCCTCAATTGTCAGTTTGAGCAAAACTGCCTACCTGACGAGCTATGACAAAGACGCTTTCCATCCTGGCCGCGCAGCTCAACCCCGTTGTGGGTGACATTTCCGGTAACCTAAAACTTGCCGAGGACGCCTTGGCTGAGGCGAGAGATCTTGGGGCTGACCTGCTTGTCTTGTCGGAGCTGTTCATTCTTGGCTATCCGGCCGAAGACCTGGTTCTGAAGCCGGCGGCGGTGGCGCAATCCATGGCAGCGATTGAAAAGCTGGCCGGCGAAACGGCAGGCGGGCCAGCCGTGTTGATTGGTGCGCCCTGGGCTGAGGCGGGCAAACTTCACAATAGCGCCGTGCTGCTGGTCGATGGACAAATCGCGTATCGCTATGACAAACGCGAATTGCCCAATTATGGCGTCTTCGATGAAGTCCGCGTATTTGATGCGGGCGATGGGCCAGCACGCGCGGTTCCCTTCAAGGGCCTGCATCTTGGCATCGCGATCTGTGAGGATA
>JBCCMX010000156.1:0-4029 GCA_039026135.1 Pseudomonadota bacterium
CAAAGACAATCGCGGCAAAAGCCACTGCCATGCTGGCCCAGTCAACGCGGTTGTCACTCATCAGATAACCAGCAAGCCGCTTATTCGCCTCGATCTGGCCAAGTGTGATCTGACGCCAGACCCGGTCCATGCCCGGCGGACCGAACACATCCTGCAAGTCGCGCGGATCAGTAATGCCCGAGAGCTCTGCAAGCTCGCGCACCCCTGTCGCCTTCATCATGACACGCTGGCGCAGCGCCATGGTCTGAATAAGGCTGACAAAGGACGAGAGCATGACCGCGATCGCCACCGCAATCAGCGAAAAGCCCGGAAGAAGATCAATCATGAGCGCACATGTAAGCGCCAGGGCGGCCCGAAACTAGACCGCGCCCAGACGGCGATTTGGATGCATGCCATCAACATAGCCCATAAAGGGCGCGTGGATGGAATAGCCGAGCAACTCCTGAGCGCGCTGCGGCAAGCGCGCGGTGGTTTCTGGCGGAACGGCGAGCACCATATTCTCCAGCTGGCGCGCCCAACCCGCGACATATTGCGGGGTGATGATGAGGCGCGGCGCGTTCGACCGGTTGGCGCCGCCGCGGTGCAGCAGCGTGCCTTTGGCAATCATTAACGAACCGGCTGG
Organism: Pseudomonadota bacterium; assembly: GCA_039026135.1. Taxonomy (GTDB): domain Bacteria; phylum Pseudomonadota; class Alphaproteobacteria; order Caulobacterales; family Hyphomonadaceae; genus Henriciella. The sequence continues at coordinate 623 of JBCCMX010000156.1, forward strand.
CATAGTCGCCTTGATCGCATCGGCCCGCGCGCCCGGATCGTCTGACACATCGCGAACCGTCTGGTCAGCAAAAACTTCGGCGCGAACGGCGCCATCTGTTTTCATATCGCCCCAAAGGTGGCTACCGGGCACAAGCTCGGTCGCGCCATTCTCTTCGGTTGTATCGTCCAGTGCCCAGAAGGCGCTCAACCCGAAAGCCGGACGCGGCAGCGGCAGCTCAATATGGCCGTCATCCGTATGCCAGGGCTGCACCGTTTCGTCCGGATGCAGATTGATCGCAAGACAGGCTGACAGCAGGCAGCTCTTGCCGAGCTCGGCTTCGGCGAAGGTGAGCGCAAGCGGATGGATGGCAAGATCAGCAAAGACATCGCCCTTGGCCAGCAAGGCATAGACACGGTTGGATTTGAGACCTTCAAAGTCATTCCGCCCGGCAACGTCTTTATCGAGGTAGGGTTTTAAGGCGTCTCGCAGGCGCTGGACCTGCGACGGCGACAGGACGCGCTCGAAGATCATGTAGCCGTCACGGTCATATTGCGCTTTACAGTCTTTAAAGGCGCGGCCCTGAAGCCATTCAGACAGGTCAGGTGTCTCTACGATTGTCTCTGGCATAATATCCTCGCGCGATTTTTTTGCGAGTATACATCACCCGCCCTAAGGTGAACCAAGCATAGAATGCGTGATCGGCGGGCGCGCGGGATGCGGCGCGTTCTTAAGCGAACGAAACGCCGACAAATTTCATGGCGACCAGTGAGATCGTCTGGCCACCTTCGAGCATGGCGAGCAGCAGCTGTGGACCAACAAAGGCAAGGACGGCCACGGTGACAATCGCGCCGCCGGCAAAGCGCACCTGCGGTATCTTGATCAAGGCCGGAACGGCGCGCGGGCCATAGATGACGAGCTGCGGGCCAAACAGAAGCGCGGCGGATGCAAACAGGAATGCAGCGGCAATCAACTGATAGACAAGCATGTGGCACCTTTAGACGTGAACCGTCTGACTAGCGCATCATTCTTGAAATCAGGTTGGCGAGATCGATGAAATTTGATCGATCTGGACGCTAAAGAATGTCGAGAAGATTCTCGAATGGGCGGCCAAGCACCGCTTTGTTGCCATACAAGCCAATCGGGCGCTGGATCAGTTTGGGATTGCTCGCCATGGCCGCGTAGACCTCTTCGTCGCTGGCAGCATCAGGTACTTCTTTTTCGCGGTCGCGCAGAAAGACCCGCGGGGAGACGTTGCCCATTTTCGCCGCGATGTCTTTCAGCTCTTCGATACTGAGCTGCGATGTCGGGTTCATGTATTTGCGGGCCACGAACGTGACGCCTTTTTCTTCCAGCAGGGCAAGGCCCTTGCGAGAGGTCGAGCAGTTCGGGTTGTGGATGATCGTATAGGTCATGGCGGCGGCTCAGGCCTGCGTATCGGTCTTTTCAGCAATGTCTGGCTCAGCGCCCCGCGCCAGGGTTTTCATCACCCCGTCTTCCTCGGTGGCCACCGGCGTTTTGCGATTATAGGTGCTGCGCCGGCGACGCTTGGGCTTGTCCGACCCAGACTCTTCACCCTCAGCGCCGGTCTCAACCGACGCCTCGGCGCTGGCATCCACGACTTCGATGGTCACAGGCTCAGGCGCTGCCTCGCCGGTGTCTTCTTCAGACGGCGCAGCGGCCAGCTCTGCCGAAGTTACAACTTCGGCTTCGCCCTCTTCTGCGGCCTCGGCCTGACGCGCAGCGCGTTCTTCAGCGCGAGCGGCATCACGCTCTTCGCGCTCCTTGCGCTGTTCTTCCTTTTGCTGCTCAAACACCGCGACGATGCGGGCATAGTGTTCGGCATGCTGAAACAGTGCTTCGGCCTTCACCCGGTCGCCAGAAGTTTGAGCGTCGCGCGCATATTGCAGATATTTATCGAGGATTTGCTGGGCAGAGCCACGAATGCGAACATCAGGTCCGTTGCTCTCATAATGGCGGTTCGGATTGTTCGAATTGCCATTGTTGTTTCCGCTCGAACGGCGACGACGCTTGCGTTGCATTGCCATAGGCAATCATCCTGATCTGATAGTCCGTTATTTCGGACGGTTCGCGCGCGATGGCTTCCCTTAATTCTCGTGCTGTCGCGCAAATTCAAGGCGGGACATCCAGCGGCGTCACCAACCTGGGCCTCTGTGTAGCTGGTCTATTCAGATTCGCCAAGGGGGTATCTGCTAAGCTTTTGTAGCAGCGATGGCCCGGTCGCGGCCACCAAGGTCTTTTTGGTGGGTCAGATCGATGAAACCGGCCGCGTCGAGCAAGGCGGTGACGTCGCCGCGCTGATTGTGGCCAATCTCCAGAATGAGATGCGCGCCGGCTTTCATCTGATCGGCACCAAACGCGATTATCTCTCGATAGGCACTGAGACCGTCCGGCCCGCCATCAAGCGCTTCGCGCGGTTCGTGATCGCGCACTTCAGGCTCAAGCGTGGCAATCACCTCGCGGCGAATGTAAGGCGGGTTCGAAATGATCAAGTCACAGCTGTTCCAGCCGGTCCAGTCGGCCCAGGCGCCTTGAAAAACCGACACGCGCGTGGAGAGGCCAAGCGCCTCGAAATTTTCCCTGGCAAGGGACACAGCCGGCGCGCTTTTTTCAACCGCCACCCCTTGAGCATATGGCAAGGCCTGAAGCAGGGCCGCCAGAAGTGCGCCGCTGCCGGTTCCAAGATCGGCGATCAAGCGCGGCGATGGCCGGGCGAGCTTCCCCCGCTCGAGCGCCAGCAAGACAACCGTTTCGCTGTCCCAGCGCGGGATCAGTGCGCGTGCATCGGTTTTGAAATGCTCCATCGACATGAAACCGGTCTCGCCGAGAATGTGCTGAAGCGGCTCGCGCGCGGCGCGGCGCGCCGCCAGCCGATCGAGGCGCACGACCATTTCGGCGCTGAGGGTTTGGGTGCCGAGCCCTGCGACCACCGGCAGCTGCTGGCCGACCACCGCCTCTATCAGAAGGCGTGCCTCCCGGCGTCCATCGTCTATACCACTGCTGGCGAGCAGATCACCCATGCGCCGCAAGGCCGCATCGATTGTCTCGCCGCTCACGCGTCTTCACCCTCCATGGCAGCCAGACGGCGGGCTTGATCTTCTGTCATCAGGGCTGCGACCACATCCTCCAGCTTGTCGCCAGCAATGATCTTGTCGAGCGCATAAAGCGTCAGACCGATCCGATGATCGGTGACCCGGTTCTCGGGGTAATTATAGGTGCGGATCTTCTCAGAGCGATCACCTGAGCCGACCTGGCTGGCCCGCGCCTCGGCCCGCTCTGCATCGGCGGCCTGTTTCTCGCGCTCATAGAGGCGGATCTTCAGCTGCTCCATGGCTTTCTCGCGGTTTACATGCTGCGATTTTTCCGAACTTGTCGCCATGATCCCCGTTGGCAAATGGGTGATCCGC
>JBCCMX010000157.1:0-4005 GCA_039026135.1 Pseudomonadota bacterium
CTTGCGCCCGAAAACTGACGGAAACACGTCCACCACACGGCGCGGCTCCTGGCCAAGCCGCTGGCGCAGGCGCCGCAAAGCCACATGGTGGCCATCAATCAGATGCTGCAGACGGTCATAACCGCCCTTGAACGGCAAATTGTGCGCCGGCAAGACCAGCACATCATTGCTGACCATCTTTTGCAGTTTCGCACAGCTTGTCAGCCAGTCATCCAGCGGATTGGCGAGCGGCTCAGTCGGGGACACCGAAACATTAGACGAAATGCGCGGCAAGAGCTGGTCACCTGAGATAAATACGTTCAGCGCGGCGCAGTAAAAACAGGCATGTTCTGGCGAATGGCCATTGCCCATCACCACTTGCCAGCTTTCGCCGGCCATCTCAAAGCTCGCACCATCATGCAGACGGCGATAACTGTCCGGCATCTTGCTGATGCCCCGGCCAAAGCCACCGAACCTCTGTTTGTACTTCTCGATCTGCTCGCCCGTCCAGCCAGCATGATGATAGAAATCGATCGCCGCCTGCGGCGCCTCGCGGCCTGTATCGGAAATCAGCGTCCGGCAAACCATATATTCCAGACGCGACACCCAGAACTCGGCCTGCGGAAACTTGCGCGACAACCAGCCGGCATTGCCGATATGGTCGGGGTGCATATGCGTGACCATGATGCGCCAGACCGGCCGGCCCTCAAGATATTTGTCGAAAATATCGCGCCAGGCCGTTTTGGTGTCGTCAAAGGGCATGCCGGTATCGACAATGGTCCAGCCCTTCTCGCCATCATCGATCAGCCAGAGATTGATCCATGCCAGGTCGAATGGCAGCGGCATGCGCAACCAATAGACCCCGCGTGCAACCTGTTTGATATCCCCGACCTCTGGCACCTCATCACCAAACGGATAATCAAGTTTGGGGCGCCCGGCCGTTTTGCCTTCAAATCCATCCATAGGGCCTAAATGGCACGCCTGAGGGCGATGACCAAGCGTGACGGAACGTCATGCTATGTCAAAACCACCCTTTATCGCGCTTGCATTCTCGCGCCGAATAACGTTGGAGGAGCGCACAAACGGAAAAAATCTCATCATGACAGACACTTTGATCCTGAAAGCCGATGGCCCAGTCGCCGAGATTATTTTAAATAATCCCTCGCGGCGGAACGCCATGAAAGGCGACATGTGGACCGCCATCAGCGCGGCCTGTGCCAGGATCGGCGCCATGGAGTCGGTTCGCGCGGTCATTCTGCATGGCGGCGAATGTGGTCACTTCTCAGCCGGGGCGGATATGTCCGAGTTCGACGCCGCCTTTGCCGACCGGTCGGCGGCGGAGACATCCTGTCAGGCCATTTCTGACGCCAGCCGCGCCATAGAGGCCTGTCCAAAACCGGTTATCGCGGCCATTGAAGGCACTTGTATGGGCGGCGCGCTGGCACTGGCAGCGGCCTCAGATCTGCGCGTCGTGGCTGAGGGTGCCGCGTTCAGCTTGCCGCCAGCCAAACTTGGCGTGGCCTATCCGATAGAGGATCTGCGCCGGCTGGCGGACATTCTCGGACCAGCGCGAGTGCGCGAGCTGTTTCTGACCGCGCGTGTCTTTCAGGCAGATGAGGCTGACCGTTTCGGCTTCGTCACACGCCGCGTGCCGACAGGGTCAGCTGCCCGAATAGCGGCTGAAATGGCCGCCGACATGACGCGTCTGTCCGGCTGGTCGCTTTCGGCCGGCAAAACCATGCTGGCCGCGATCGCCGCCGGTCAGCGCACTGAGAGCGACGCCATGGCCAGCCTCTTCCTCGAGGGCTTTCTCGGCCCTGATTTCAAAGAGGGCTACCGCGCCTTTCTGGACAAACGCGCACCGGATTTTTCCTGAATTCAGGACAATTTGGCAGCCAGTGCGTCCATATAGGCCGCAAGCGCCTGATCAAGCGCGGTCACACCGTCGGCATCATGCGTTGTCAGCGTGACCTCGACGCGATTGTAGACATTGGCCCATTCGGGATGGTGATCCATCTGCTCAGCTTTCAGCGCCGCCGCCGACATGAAGGCCCAGGCGGTCTTGAAGTCGGCGAACTTGAACGTCTTTTGAATGGCGTCGCGTGGGCCCGGTGAGGCGGTCCAGCCAGTCAGGTCAGCCAGGACATTTTCTGCACCAATTCGCTCTGCCATCTACTCCTCCGACTGTTCGTCCTCAGTTTCGTGGACATAATATAGCCAGCGTCCATCTTCTGCAAAAGCGGTCCGCACGCCGGGATAGCCCTGCCCATCACGCACGCGCGCGATGCCGGTCTCGCCCACCAGCTCAAGCAACCGGGCGCGGTCAGAGAAGCTCAAACGCTCAGGCAGCAATTCATCCGGCTCCAGCGCGGCGAGATCAGGCCAGACATACCAGGCCTCTTCACCCACCGTTTTGACGCCATACGGCCCGTCCAATAGCTGACCAAGCCGGGCCAACGGATCAAAGCCGGTGCGCCGCAGCAGATCCCAATGGGTGCGATGTCCCTCGCCGGCAAAATTGGAGACAAATGCCGGCTCACGCTGGGCCAGGCGTGACAGCTGGCTGAGCGAGTTGCGCCCCAGAATAATGCGGATCTCGGCGATCTTGTCTTCAACTGGCCCGCTTAGCGCCGCCAGCGGCTCCGGCTCGGTGTCGCTTGGGCGCAGCAAGTCCGGCGCGGCCTCCACTTTCAGCCGAACCGTTTCCTGCTGCGGCGCCGGCCCGCACGCAGCGAGCCCCATCACAAGCAGAAACGAAACGGCGTGTTTCATCACAAATCCGTAAATCCTGTCGCGGCGCGCAAATCCTCAAGCAGTTGCGCCTCACCTGTCACCTTGATCGTCGTCATACCCATGGCCCGCGCCGGCTTCAGATTAATCCCCAAATCATCAAGATAGACGCAGGCAGCAGGATCAACCTCCAACGTCTCACACATCATCTCATATATACGGGGATCGGGTTTTCGCACACCAACTTTCGAGCTTTCAATCACATGGTCGAACAGCGCCAGGACCTCACCAGCGGCCTTGGCGCGCGCGGCATTATCGGTCATCGACGCGCCTTTTCCAATCTTCGCATTATTGGTGATGCAGCCGACCTTCACGCGCGATTTGCAGACCTTTAGCGCCTCAACAACGCTGCCGCGCAAATCGCCCGCCAGAAGTGACAGCACGTCCCGGCCGGGCACATTATGGCCCATCGCGCGAGCCTCTTCGCGAAACAGCAAATCAAATCCGTCTGCGTCAATCTCTGAGCGTTCAAGCTTCGCCCAGGCATTGGTGTCGCCATTGCGGGCATTCACGCCGCGAATAAAATCCTTCGGCAGGCCATTGGCCGCCTCATAGCGCGTAAAGGCCTCGAATGGAGAGGATGTCAGAACACCGCCGAAATCCCAAATCACGGCCTGTAGGGTCTGGCTCATCGCGCGTCGATCAGCGTCTTCTTGGTCGTTGCGGGGCGCGCTTCCATCTCGTCATGGCCAGCTGCTTCAAAACCAACCGCATCCAGCAGCGCGCCGTCACGGTCTTCACCCGGATTGTCAGTTGTCAGCAAGCGGTCGCCGACAAAAATCGAGTTGGCCCCGGCCAGCAGGCAAAGGGCCTGTTCGCCTTCACTCATGCCTTCACGGCCGGCCGACAGGCGCACCCAGCTTTTCGGAAACACAATCCGGCACGTTGCAATCGCGCGCGCCATCTCCGTGACACTGATCGGCGCACTCTCGCCAAGCGGCGTGCCCTCAATCGGCACCAGCATATTGATCGGCACGCTTTCCGGGTGTGGCTCAAGCTTTGAGAGCTCATGGATCAGGCCGATCCGGTCCGTGCGGCCCTCGCCCATGCCCAGAATACCGCCCGTGCACAGTTTCATGCCCGCTGTGCGCGCCTTTGACAGCGTGTCGAGCCGGTCATCATAGGTCCGCGTGGTCACCACGCTGGTATAGTATTCCGGCGAGGTATCTAGATTGTGGTTATAGTAATCCAGTCCCGCCGCCTTCAGCGCCTCGGCCTGGCCATCTTCCAGCATGC
>JBCCMX010000158.1:0-3841 GCA_039026135.1 Pseudomonadota bacterium
ATGGCTGAAGCGTTTCGCAATCTCCTCCCAGAGGATGCGCAGCTGCAACTCACCCAGGCGGTTGCCAACGCAGCGATGGATGCCAAAGCCAAATGAGAGATGGCGGCGCGCTTGGGGCCGGTCAATCACCAATTGGTTGGGATCCTCCGTCCAAAAGCGCTCGTCTCGGTTCCCGGACACATACCACATGGCGATCTGGTCGCCTTTGCGAATGGTTTGTCCGTGCATGTCCACGTCGACCAGGGCGGTCCTGCGCATATAGGCCAGGGGCGTCTGCCACCGGATGACTTCTGAGACCATATTGGGGATCAGGCCCCAATCGCCCTTCAGCTTTTGATATTCGCCGGGGAATTTATTGAGGCCATAAACAGAGGCGGTCATGGAGTTGCGCGTCGTGTCGTTGCCGCCAACGATCAAAAGGATGATGTTGCCCAACAGCTCCATGGGGATCATGTCCCGGGTTTTCTCGCCATGGGCGAGCAAGCTGATCAAATCGTTCTTCAGCGGCGCGGATTTCCGGGCCTGGAAGAGCTCCATGAAGGTGCCCAGGCACTCCATCAACTCAGCCTGCCACTGTTCGTGGCCGCCAGGGCAGATGTCTGGATTTTCCCGTCCCGTCGATACGTCGGACCACCGCGTCAGCTTGCGGCGATCTTCGAATGGAAAATCAAACAGGGTGGCCAGCATCATCGTGGTGAGCTCAACCGACACGGTATCCACCCAATCAAACGGCTCGCCGACCGGGACATTATCTAGGCATAGCTCGGTGCGCTCTCGGATAAGCGGCTCGAAGAATTTGAGCATGTTGGGCGCAACAGCGGGCTGCACCGTTTTGCGCTGCTCTGAATGGCGCGGCTCGTCCATGGCGATAAACATGGGCAACTCGAAGTCTGGAACACCTTCTCCGAGGACAATACCGCCATGCTCCCAGGAGGATGAGAACCGCTTATGGTCGATATCGATCTTCATGATGTCTTCGTAGCGTGTCGCCGACCAGAACGGACCTGAAAAACTGTCAGGCGTATAGTGCAGCGGCGCTTCATTGCGCATCCGTTCAAATCTCGGCCAGTACGCACCCTGGCGCCAGATCTCAGGGTCGGTGATGTTCAAATCATCCAGGCCAACATCGCGGGCATCGGGAACCGCGCCACCAAACTCCAAATAGCGCTCGTGCAGCGGCGGCCGGGGAGTGACTCTCGGCCTATCTAGCTCATGGTCAAGCCGGTGCAGTGTGTCGGCCATGTGGTCCTCCATGTGGGCGCGGTGAGACGCATGGGGTTTTTCGCCCTCTCAGCACGGCGTAACACAGGCGGGCTGAAAAAACTATGACGCAGGCGTCACTATTTACGATTTCGCGGTAGGGCCTAACTTTTAGGCAGGGTGGCGTTCCGCGCGGGCGCGCTGGAGTGCTGCGCGTAGGCCCTTTGCGAGGCTTTTGCGCTCTGTAGGCGTTAGGAAACGACCGATTACATACGCTGTCTGGCCGTGCTCAATCCGCAGCCAACTCGTCGGGCGCACGGGCTCTTCCAATTCAACCCGCGCAAACGCGGATGGCACTTGGGCTGTCTTCTCGCGGCCCTTGGCATCCCTATGGTGCATGGTGACGGCGTCGGCGGTGATGCGCACCCGCGTCTCTTCGCGCGACTGGCGCCGGATAAAGCGAAACGCTGCGTAAATCGCGATTAGGTCGAGGCCGAAAAACCCCAGGACCGGCCAAGCGCCGAGCGTATAGTAGAAGGTGCTGGCCGCAGCGCCCACCCCGATCATCGATGCCATAAGCAGCTTGAAGGCCCGCGGAGAAAGCGACGCGTTCGGCGTCAGCACCGCATCCATATAAATGATTTCCGAGGCGGGCGGCTGTGTCATCGCTGCGATAGTAGGCGCCGGCGCAAAAGGCGCAAATCCTTCATTGCCGCACCACGGCGCCAGTCTAAACCAAGGCTATGGCTGCTCCCCGTCCTGCCCCCAAGCGCCGAAAGAAACGCGCGCCGCGCACAATGGCCAAGGACAAGGCCCAGCAGCTGTTTGAAATCCTCGCGGCCGAACGGCCCGACCCCCACACAGAGCTAAATTTCATTAATCCCTACACCCTCGTCGTCGCCGTTGCTCTATCGGCCCAGGCCACGGATGTGGGGGTTAACAAGGCCACCAAGGACCTGTTTACGATTGCCGATACGCCGGAAAAGATGCTCGCGCTCGGCCTGGAAGGCGTCCAGCAGCACATCAAGACAATCGGCCTTTGGCGCAATAAAGCAAAAAACGTCATCGCGTTGAGTCAGATGATCCTCGACGAGTTCGGCGGGGTTGTCCCTCAAACCCGGGAAGAATTGGTGCGGTTGCCCGGCGTGGGGCGCAAAACGGCAAACGTGGTCTTAAACGAAGCCTTCGGTCAGCCGACGATCGCGGTCGACACCCATATTTTCCGCGTGTCGAACCGCACCGGACTGGCCCCCGGCAAGGACCCCGACGAGGTGGAACAAAGCCTGGAGCGGGTTACGCCAGACACGTTCAAGCTCGGCGCGCACCACTGGCTGATCCTCCACGGCCGCTATGTGTGCAAGGCGCGTAAGCCGGAATGCTGGCATTGCGGCATCATTGAGTTTTGCCGCTACAAGCCAAAGACGCCGGACCCAGCGCCTGTCAAACACGCCGAAGTCGACGCCTGAGGCGGGCTGCGGTGTTTACGCGGCCACAACAGCTGCACGCGCCGCCTCTCGAATCAGGTCGCTCGCTTTTTCAGCAATTGCGATGGTCGGCGCATTGGTGTTGCCGCTGACGAGCCGCGGCATAACCGAAGCGTCCACGACGCGCAGCCCCTCTACCCCGCGTACCTTGAGATGGGAATCGACGACGCCCTGGGTGTCTCCTTCTGGCGCCATTTTGCAGGTCCCTACGGGATGGTAGATCGTTCCGCCCGTTTCCTTCGCATAGGCCAAAAGATCCTCGTCTGACTGGAGCGCCTCGCCGGGCTCCAACTCATGCTCGATGAATTGAGAGAGGACCGGCTGCTCGGCAAACTTGCGAGCCCAGCGCAGACCGGCAACGGCCGTCTGCTGGTCTAGAGGGTCGGTCAGATAGTTTGGTGTGATCGATGGGTGCGAGTCATGGGCGCCTGAGCGGATGTGGACGCTGCCGCGACTTTCCGGTCGCAATTGGCAGGGCGCAATGGTCAGGCCCGGCTCTTTTTCCAGGGCCATATCGCCTTTCTCCGTCATCGCCTGCATGTCCATGGTCGCTGGCAGGATATGATACTGGACGTCTGGGGTCGCCAGTTCCGGCCGCGTTTTCACAAATGCGGCGATGTGAGCGGCTGAAAGCGTGAGCAGGCCTTTTCTCTGGGTGAGGAATTTGAAAATCTCGCCCACCAGCGCCAGGCCGCGCGATTGGCTGTTCACCGATGGCGCATCGGGCTTCATTCGATAACGGTTGCCCATCACAAAATGGTCCTGAAGGTTTTCACCCACGCCGGGCAGCGCTGATACAGTCTCGATGCCCTGGGCCGACAGGATTGCCGGGTCGCCAATACCCGACAGTTCGAGCAATTGAGGGCTGTTGATCGCCCCGCCGCAAAGAATAACCTCGCCGCGCGCCTTCGCGTGCATGCTCTGGCCGCCGCGGGTGTAGTCCACGCCGACCGCGCGCCCGGCCTCGAACACCACCCGCGCGGCCAGGGCTTCGGTTTCAATCTTAAGGTTTTGCCGGGCCTTGGCCGGGTTGAGGTAGGCCACGGCCGCGCTGCACCGTTTGCCGTCTTTCACGGTGAGTTGGTAATAGCAGATGCCCTCCTGGTCCTCGCCGTTGACATCTTTGTGTTCCAGGCCCAGCGCCATGCCGGCTTCGA
>JBCCMX010000159.1:0-3809 GCA_039026135.1 Pseudomonadota bacterium
CCGCGATCGGCTCTGTCACGCTTGGATCAACAAATGTGTCGGCCACATTGGCCTTGGCGAGCCCAGCAATGGAGACGATGTCGCCCGCCTGGCCGACCTCAATCGGTTCGCGTTGAAGCCCGCGAAAGGCCAGCACTTTCGAGATCCGCCCCTGCTCCACCAGCGAACCATCGCGTGCCAGCACCTTGACGCTCTGGTTCGGCTTGGCTGTGCCCGATGAAATGCGGCCGGTCAGAATACGGCCGAGAAAATTGTCGGCAGAGATGGTTGTGGCGAGCATGCGGAACGCGCCCTCTTCCACCTTGGGCTCAGGCACATGGGCCACCACCAGGTCGAACAGTTCCGACATGTCCGCGCGTTCTTCCTCATATTGCGTCGACATCCAGCCATTCTTGGCCGAGCCATAAAGGATAGGAAAATCAAGCTGTTCGTCGTCTGCTCCAAGATTATCAAACAGATCAAACACCTCATCGATCACCTCGTCCGGCCGGCGCTCGGGCTTGTCGATCTTGTTGACCGCAACAATCGGGCGCAGGCCGATTTTCAGCGCCTTGGAGACAACGAACTTGGTTTGCGGCATTGGCCCTTCAGCCGCATCGACCAGCACAATGGCCCCGTCCACCATCGAGAGAATGCGTTCGACCTCGCCGCCAAAATCGGCGTGGCCAGGCGTATCGACAATGTTAATGCGCGTGTCGCCCCAAACCACGCTTGTGGTCTTGGCGAGAATGGTAATGCCGCGCTCTTTTTCCAGATCATTGGAGTCCATCATTCGCTCGGCGGTGGCTTCATTCTCGCGGAACGTGCCGGACTGTTTGAGCAGGCAGTCCACCAGCGTGGTCTTGCCATGATCGACATGGGCGATGATCGCAATATTGCGAAGAGAGGTCGGCTCAGTCATGTGTGTGTCCTGGGAGGGGCGTTCAAAGCGAACGTCTTTGCGCGCGGCCATACACGCATGCGCCGGCTTTGGCTATGGCCGGCATGCGTTGCCAGGATCTGGGCTCGGTTAGGCGGGCGCCGGCAACCTAGCTGGTGGGTGCGACGGCGCGATCTTGCGTCAGCTTGTCAAAAAAGTCTTTGAAAGCAGGGTCATTTTTCAGTTTTCCGACGCGCCGCAAGCCTCGCGTGATATAATAGCCCAAAGAGACAACCGCACCCAATACGGCCCAGACCGGAAACCCGCTCGCCCCGGTATAGTTGACCCCGACAATCAAGATCACAAAGAAGATCAACCAGGCCGATAGAATGGGCTTGCCGACAGTGCTGGCTATATTACGACCATTCATCTGGGTCTCGCCGGTATTGTGATTGTGGAAGTGCGTAAAGTAGCCGCTGGAACTCCCCTGCTTGATCGGCTAGACGACAGTCATCTTGTGCCCGGTTCGGCAGTGAACCTCGAAGTCATCAAGCGAGAATCGCATCTCCTCACCATCATCAGCCTGCAGAAACAGGGTCTGTTTGAGCGTATTGGTCGTCGATATTCTGACAGCACTTCCGCCAGTTCCATCAAGCGTGGCACCGCCGCCCGAACCGCTGACCACGGATTCGACACGCGATTGATTATCGACCACCTTGCCGGTGAAATAGTTCAGGTCAAAGGTGCGGTTGCCTGAGCTTACGGCTGGTCCTTGCGGCATTTGGATACCCCCGACGATCAAAAGTGTGCCTGATACGCAACTAGGCAAAAATCACAGCTGTTTCAAACGTTAATTCGCATGGTGGATAAGTTGTGCCGGGTCCGACACATTATCCGGGGCCTATACCTCATATTTTTCGCCATTAATTTCGCCATTAAAACGCCCGATCGGATTTTTCGCCATAAACAGGCGCGCATGGTCTTGGCGCGGGCCGGCGCTCAAGAATGACTCCTTTCTAAGCTGAGTTCCACGCGGCGCCGTGATAATCTGGCCATCCAGATAGGGAGCGTGCCATGCAGATCACACCGATAGAGATCGAACTGAAAAAAACCGATCGTCAGATCAAACAGATTGAGGCGCGCTGGCCTGCGCTGAGCGCGTCTGACCGCACGCTGGTGCGCCCGAAACTGATCCAGCTGCGCGACGCGCGCAGGACGCTGATTGAGCGCAACCTGCGCAGCTAAGCCCGGCACGTTTCAGACGCACAAAAAAGTGCGAGGCCATTCTGGCCTCGCACCCACTCTACTCCGCGGTTGCGTCCCACGCCTGCGGAAGAGATTCCGTTGGCGATCGGACTTACCGATTGCCGGTCCGCTCTTTGACCGCTTCTTCTTCAGCGACGGCGCGGTCTTCGGCATCAAAGATAATCTCGTCAGCCTCGCCCTTACCGTACTGGCGCGCTTTCTTGGCGAGCCGTTCCTGGGTCTCGGCCATGGTGCCCTCACCGATGGCCATCTGTTTCGAGCGGGCAATCCCAACACCGTCCGCATCGCCAAAGCTGGAGAATTCAGCGCCGAGGAAAACCACTTCCCAGCCGCGGGCCTTGGCCCGGTCCATCGCGGCTTTGGCCCCGTCGCGCGTGACCTCTTTGGAAGAGTTCTCCAGCCCGTCCGTCATGATCACGATGACGGCCTTTTCCGGATTGTCGGCCTCAGCCAGAGTGATCGTGCGGTTGATCGCATCGAAGAGCGGCGTCATGCCGCGCGGGCTGACCTCATTATTGGTCACCTGATCCCAATTGTCTGGCGAGACGCCTTGGCGCAGCACATCGTATTGGAACGTCTCCTGATAGTCGAACACGGCGAGCGTGACGGCGGTTTCAAGATCGTCGCTCTCACCCTCTTCAACCGTGCCCACCGCAGCGGCATAGGCATTGACGCTGGTTAAGGCCTCGCGCCAGATGTCGGACATGGACCCGGTCCGGTCCAGCAGAATGTAGGAATGCACGAAGTCAGGCTCCTCTAGGTTGGGTGCAATCTGGGGCTCGGTGGCGCAGGCGGTGGCCGTCAGGGTCGCGGCGCCGAACATGGCAGCAATTATGGATTTCATCTGTCTCTCCCTCAAAATCCCGTATCCTGAAGCTCGCGCGCAAACATGGCCGGGGCCGGCGCGCAAATGGGGCATTGTGAAGAACAATTGCGGCAAGTGTGACCGGCGCGTTCATGTTCGCTTCAGCGAGGTCTTGTTTGCCAGCGCCGCGCGCTTGCGCTGGGGGCAAAGACACGCCATACCGCGCGCTTGAAATTTGCTTGAGAGACCCTGCCCCATGCCGTCATCGCCCGCCGCGCCGAAAAAAGTTGTACTTGCCTATTCTGGCGGGCTCGACACGTCGATCATCCTGAAATGGCTGCAAACCGAATTTGGCGCCGAGGTGGTGACCTTTACCGCGGACCTCGGACAGGGCGAGGAGCTGGAGCCGGCCCGCGCCAAAGCGCTCGCCATGGGGATCAAGCCAGAGAATATTTTCATCGAGGACCTGCGCGAGGATTTCACCCGCGACTATGTCTTCCCCATGTTTCGCGCCAATGCCGTCTATGAGGGGGTGTATCTGCTTGGCACCTCGATTGCCCGCCCGCTCATCTCCAAGCGCCAGATTGAAATTGCCGAACAGGTCGGCGCCGATGCGGTGTGCCATGGCGCGACCGGCAAGGGCAATGATCAGGTCCGCTTCGAGCTTGGCTATTATGGCCTGAACCCGGACATCAAGGTACTTGCGCCCTGGCGTGACTGGGATTTCAAGTCCCGCTCTGACCTGATTGCGTTTGCCGAGCAGCACGGCATTGAGATCGCCAAGGACAAGCGCGGCGAGGCCCCTTTCTCGGTCGACGCTAACCTGTTGCACTCCTCATCTGAAGGCAAAGTGCTGGAAGATCCGGCCGAAGCCGCCCC
>JBCCMX010000160.1:0-3598 GCA_039026135.1 Pseudomonadota bacterium
GGCCGAGCTTCTCGCGGCGCGGCGCTGAAGCCGGAGCGGCGGTGGCCGCTGGCGCCGCCTTGAGCGAGGCTGAAACCGCACCCTTACCCGCGCCGGCAGCTGAAGCGCCCGCAGAGCCTGCAACGCCGGAGCCCGAAGCCCAGCCGGAACCTGTTGCCGAGGCCGCGCCGCCCCCGCAACCGGAGCCTGCCCCCATTGCTGCAAGCGAACCGGCGCCTGACCCTGTGATGGACGAGGCACCAGCGCCGGAAACACCGCAGCCCCAACCTCAACCTGCGATGAGCCCGGCTCTGTCTTCGGCGCCGTCCGTGCCTGAGCAGGCGCCTGTCGAAACACCGCTTGCCGCGCCGCAGCCAAAGCCTGACCCGACCTGATATCTGCCTCAAACCATGAATTGGAAGCGATCAATGAAACGCCGCCTCGGATTGTTCAGCACTCTTGTTATTGCCACGTCTCTGGCGGGGTGTACGCCGCGTACAGATGCCCCGGAAGCGCCCGCCCCTGTTGCTGAGACAGTCGACAAGCTCGCCGATATTGCCCGCTATCGCGCGCTCGCAAACGAAGACTATACGCTTGATGCGGCAAGTGACATTGACCTTGGCGGGCTTATCGCCGCGCTGCCTGACGGGGTGTCTTTAAGCTGGGACACCCAGTCATTTGACGCCGATACCGGCGCGACGGTCTTTACCGGGCTCGTCATCACCATCGCGCAGCCGGAACCGTTTGGATTGCGCGCCGAACGGGCCGCATTCTGGAATTTTGACCCGGCCTTTGTGGCCGATCGGCTATCTGGCCAGCGCCTTGATGAAAGCGGGCTGGTCTTTGATCGCATGGCGCTTGATCAGGTCACTTATTACGGGCTCGCTGACGCGCTGCGCGTGTTCATTACCGGCATTGTCGAAGACTTGGGCGAAGAGGCTGAGTTCAATACCGATCTGTTTGACATTGACAATCTTGATGCCGCGGTCGGCCGCTGGGTGATGACCGATTTTCGGCTTCGGCCCTGGATTTACGAACCGGTCGATGAAAGCGTTTTTGATCCCATTCCCGATGACGAACTGGTCGACTATTTCCTTCCCGTCACGCGCATTGCCCAGCAAGCGATCGCTTTTCAGGGCGCGCTGGCCTATGGCGACGGTGTGCTGGTCGACAGTACGTCTGCGTTTCAGTTTGTTCAGCCCGGCGCGAGCATATCGGGCACAAGTTCGATCGAGATTTACGGTTTTTCCGGTGGTTCAGGCTGGGATCTCGGCCGCCTGGCTGCGCAGAGTGTTATCTCCGAACAGGTGACGACCTATACAGAGCTGCCTGTTGATGACGGCTCATTTGGCGCGCCATTTGGGTCCAACCCGCTGGTTGGCAAGACGATTACGCAGACCAATGAGACTGAGTATTACGCGGTCGAAAATCTTCGCCTCGACACGTTCATGACCTATCTCGCGCGCGGACAATTTCCCGATATGGATGAAAAGGACCTGCTTGGCCTCGGCATCTGGCGGGCGGAGGGTCTGCAATCATCTCTCGATGGCGCACCGGTTTTCGGCGCGCGCGCTGTGCAGGTGGATCTTGATAGCTGGGCCTGGCTGATCCCAACACGGATCAGCTACGAGCTTGATGATGCGGTGTTCAACCTCGCCAACCTGTCAGACTTTTTCATCACATTCTTTCCGCCAGAAACTGTCGCGGAAGATGAGGAAACCGCCACCCTTATGGAAGGCATCCGCCAGGCGATCGATCTGCTGCCCGAGCATGGGATTGATGAGATCACGCTCGATCTGACCGGGCATGCGGCCTGGTCCGATACAAGCGGGACGGCGCGGGCTGACATGTTTGTCTCCTCGGCCGGTTTTGGCGAACGCTATGGCGATCTTGATCTTAATCTGCCCAATTATGATGCGCTGGCTGCGGCCAAAGCGGCCGACGACCCGGCTGACGCCTTTGAGAATGCGTTCCAGACCGCGCTTGCGTTCAAGGGGCTGACACTGCGCGAGGCCGATCTTGGCGGGTATAACAAGTTTTTTGCCTATGCCCGCGATGTCGGCGCGCTTTATCCCGATCAGGGATGGGGCGCGATGCTGGCCAATCTCGAGCCGCAGGATATGCGCATGTATATCGCCACCATGATCCGCCTCGGCAAAGCCGAGCTCAGCCGGGAAATACCGATGGCCGCCGACTGGATCGAGACAATTGCGACCTATTTTGAACAGAGCGGCGAGCTTGAGATTGCGGTCAATCCGCCCGAGCCCATTACCTTCGAACTGTTCCAGGCCATTGATGAGGAAGCGACAGGTCCACAGCCTTTTGTCGACGCTCTGAACATAACTGTCGTACATACAGCCAATTAGCTCAGACGGGCGCTTGACCCGGGCGGTCTTGCGCCTCACATCTGGTCTCAATTGATTCTGGAGACCTTATGATACGCCTAGATGACGAGCCTGAAACCAATCCGATTGGTGAGCCGAATGCCTTCCTCGAAGAGGCGCTGTTTAATGCCCGCACCATTATGCTCACGGGCGGTGTTGATGACAAACTGGCCCGGCGGGTGTGCGAGCGTCTGTTGGCCCTTGCATCAGAAAACCAGGATCCGATCCTGCTGGTGATTTCCTCACCCGGTGGCCACGTTGAATCCGGCGATATGATCCATGATATGATCAAATTCGTTGGTGCGCCGGTCAAGGTTCTGGGCTCAGGCTGGGTCGCCAGTGCCGGCGCGCTGATCTATTCAGCCGCCAAGAAAGAGAACCGCTACGCGCTGCCAAACACGCGCTTTTTGCTGCATGAACCACGCGGCGGTGTCGGCGGTCAGGCCTCCGATGTTGAAATTCAGGTCCGCGAAATTGTTCGGATGCGCGAGCGCCTCAACCAGATATTTGCGGATGCAACGGGTCAGAAACTTGAGAAAATTCAAGCGGATACGGACCGTGACCATTGGATGAGCGCCGAAGAGGCCGTTGCTTATGGCCTGGTGTCCAAGATCGTGCGTCACCATAGCGAGATCAGCTGAGGCGGTTTTTGCGCTTTGGTTTGCTAAGTATAAAGAAATTCAGGTGAATTAGTCACACTCAATCGAGTGTGAGAGTTCTATGCCGAAAACTTTAGGCGACATTGCCATGCCAGCGCGGATCATTTCGGCGTCCGCGCGGCTACAAAAGGCGATTTCGGCCTTTATGCAGGATGATGGCTGCAAGGCATTTGTCGTGGCGGAGGCCGGCAAACTGACCGGCATCCTGACGCGCGCGCGCGCTATGGAGATGGCAGCCGGCGCAGGCAGCGGCGCAATTGAAAGCGTTTGCGTTGGCGATGTGATTGTCGATACGCCGCAAAGGGTTGATGCCAAGACCTCCATCGCAAAGTTTGCCTTCGCCCAGCTGACCCGCAATACCGGCTTTTCCAATACCGGCTACCTCGTCATCAAGAATGGTAAATTCCTCGGCCTTATCTATCCCTCTGACCTTTTGGCCGAGCTTGCGCGCGAAAATGCTGTTCGGGCAAAATCCATCAAGGCGCTCAAGACCAAAGTGGCGACGCCGGCCCAAAAAGACGCGCCAAACCTCGATATGCTGTCCACGCTGGCGCATGAGATCCGCACACCCCTGAC
>JBCCMX010000161.1:0-3589 GCA_039026135.1 Pseudomonadota bacterium
CGAGGGCGAGCGTTCATGGGACGGTCTGTTCTGCGCAAACATGATCCACATTGCGCCGTTCAGCGTCGCTGAGGGTCTGCTCGCCGGGGCCGGGCGTCTTTTGCCCGTTAATGGCCAACTGTTCCTTTATGGCCCGTTTGGTCGCGACGGTGATATGGCGCCGTCCAACCGGCGCTTTGATAGTGACTTGAAGCGCCGCGCCCCAGACTGGGGCGTGCGCGATCTTGATCGAGATATTCTGCCTGCAGCGCGCGCCAATGGGCTCATGCTCAAACAGACGATTGAGATGCCGGCAAATAATCTCAGCGTGATACTGGCGCGCGGATGACCGCGCAGATGAAAGCGGTTGTATGTGAGACCCTGCGTGATGATCTGTCGGGCGTAGTGGTCAGGGATGTGCCGGTGCCAAGGCCTGGGCCGGGCGAGGTTCTGCTGAAGGTGCGGGCTGCAAGCGTCAATTATCCAGACATTCTTCTGTGTCAGGGCCGCTATCAGCTCAAGCTTGATCCGCCCTTCACGCCGGGCATGGACATTGCCGGCGAGGTGGCCGCCCTTGGCGCCGGCGTTTCAGGCTTTGAGGTCGGCCAGGCGGTATGTGGCGGCGCGCGGTTTGGCGGCTTTGCCGACTATGCCGTTATTTCGGCGGCGGCGCTTCACGCCAAGCCTGAACGGTTTTCCTTTGCCGAGGCAGCGGCTTATCCGGCCGCATATCTGACAGCCTATGTGGCGCTCGTTTGCCGTGCCGATTTGCAAGCGGGTGAGACCTTGCTTGTGCATGGCGCCAGCGGTGGGGTAGGGCTTGCGGCCGTTGATCTTGGTAAGCTTCTTGGCGCTACAGTGATTGCAACCGGCGGCAGCGCCGACAAGCTTGCCAAGGTCAAAGCCCACGGCGCTGATCATACTCTGCGCGTACCAGATGGCTTCCGCCAGCCCGTCAAAGATCTCACCGACGGCCGGGGCGCCGATGTCATCTACGACCCTGTTGGCGGCGACGTGTTTGATGAGTCCGTGCGATGCATCGCCTTCAATGGGCGCCTCTTGGTGATCGGGTTTACGTCCGGGCGGATCGCGACGCTGGCCAGCAATATGGCCCTGATCAAAGGTTTCTCGCTTATGGGGGTCAGGGCCGGGGAGTATTCGCGCCGGTTCCCGGACGCGGGCGCGGCCGCGATGCGCCAGATCTGGGCCTGGGCGGAGAGCGGGAAAACAAATCCGCGGGTGCATGATGAGATGCCCATGGCTAAGGCACCCCGCGCATTTCAAAGACTGTTGGATAGGGACGTTGTCGGCAAGCTTGTTCTCATCCCATAGGTGCCCGACGTTAGGGCATGATTGACGCGATCTGAGCCGGGCGACATATCTCTGACCCTACACCCATAGTGATCAGAACGGAAATTGCGGTCATGGATATTAAAGGCAAAACCATCGTGGTTACCGGCGCCGGCAGCGGCATTGGACGCGCACTTGTCAAACGGTTTACCGCTGAAGGCGCCGGCCACATTGTCTCGGCCGACCTGCATGCGCAGACAGCCCAGGCGACCGCCAGTGAATATGGTGGCACAGCGATACAGGCCGATGTTGCAAGCGAAGATGATGTCGCTGGGTTGATTGAGGAGGTCGAGTCAAAGATTGGCCCCATCGACCTGTTCTGCGGCAATGCCGGTGTCGGTGCAGCGCCCGATTTAACCTCGCCCAATAATGAGTGGCAGTTTTGTTGGGACGTCAATGTCATGGCGCACGTTTATGCCGCGCGTCATCTGGTGCCGCGCATGGTGGCCCGCGGCGGCGGATACTTCATGATCACCGCTTCAGCGGCCGGATTGCTCAACCAGATTGGCGGCGCGGCCTATGGCGTCACCAAGCATGCAGCGGTGGGTTTTTCGGAATGGTTGGCGCTGACCTATGCGCATCAGGGGATCAAAGTATCGACGCTCTGTCCGCAGGCGGTGCGCACGGCGATGACAACCCAGGACGGCGCAGAGGATAATGAAGGCCTCAAGGCAGCGGCCAATGATGGAATGATGGAGCCAGATGTGTTGGCTGATTTTGTTATGGAGGGCCTGGCCGAAGAGCGCTTCCTTATCCTGCCACATGGTGAGGTGCTGGAATATATGCGCCGCAAGACTGCGGATTATGATCGTTGGATCGCCGGTATGAACCGGCTGCAGCAGCGTCTGATGTCGAGCTAGACCTGCCATAGCCATCACGGGTTCGCCGGGCCGATCAAATGTGAGCACGGTGCTGATGACATGTTTGGCGAACGCGCTACACTTGTTTTGCTGATTGATCGGAGCCCAGAAGATGCAGCTAACTGTAAATGGCGTGGCGTATAGTATTGATGTCGAAGATGAGATGCCGCTGCTTTGGGTCTTGCGTGACGAACTCTCGGTGACAGGTCCGAAATATGGTTGCGGGGTGGCCCAGTGCGGCGCGTGCACGGTTCACATTGACGGTGTTGCCGTGCGGTCTTGCTCAATCACCGCCAAGCAGGCTGACGGGACCGAAATTGTAACGATCGAAGGCTTGGGATCGCCCGAAGCCCTTCATGCGGTCCAGGAAGCCTGGATCGAAGAGCAGGTCGCCCAATGCGGGTATTGCCAGTCTGGCCAGATCATGGCGGCGGCATCCTTTCTGGATCGCAATTTCGAGCCGACCGACGAAGACATTGACCAGGCCATGTCGGCCAATCTTTGCCGGTGTGGGACCTATCCGCAAATTCGCAAGGCGGTGAAGAAAGCCGCCGCGAAACTGAACGGAGCTTGAGATCATGGTTGATGCCGTACAGATTGCCCGCCGAACATTCCTGGTCGGATCTATGGCTGTTACCGGCGGTGTGGCCTTTGGCTATTACGCCTATCAGAAGCCCTTTGAAAATCCGCTTAAGGCCGGGCTTCAGGATGGTGAGGCAGCGCTGACGCCTTATGTGAAAATTGACGCAAGTGGCGTCACCTTGATCACCCCGCGCGCCGACAAGGGCCAGGGGGCCTATTCTGTTCAAGCGGCGCTGATCGCTGAAGAGCTGGATATCGAGCTTGACCAGATAAAAGTCGATCCAGGCCCGCCGAGCGCCGCCTATTATAATACAGCAATGGCCGGCGAGGCGGTCCCCTTTGCGTCCACTGATCGCAGCTTTACGGCCGAAACGGTCCGCCGCGTCGCTGACGCACCCCTGAAATTTATCGGTCTGCACATTACCGGCGGGTCCTCGACTGTGCCGGATGCCTTTGACAAGTTGCGCCGGGCTGGCGCGGTTGCCCGCGAGACGTTGAAAGCCGCCGCGTCCCGCCAGTCCGGTGTGCTGGTAAAGGATCTGACGACGGCGCGCGGCGCTGTGCAGCTGCCTGATGGTTCACAGCTAACCTATGTTGAGCTCGCGCCCATCGCTGCCAAAATGTCCCCCAGAACGCGTGTCAAACTGCGCGACCCCAGCGAGTGGCGCCTGATCGGTAAACCGATGCAGCGCCTCGACATCGTTGCCAAGTCAACCGGGCGCCAGGCCTATGGGATTGATCTGGCACTTCCCGATATGCTGCACGCCACGGTGAAGCTGAACCCGCGCCAGGGCGGCCCGATGCTGAGCTATGATGCC
>JBCCMX010000162.1:0-3511 GCA_039026135.1 Pseudomonadota bacterium
CCACCTCTGCCCGTATCGCTATAACGCGTCGGCGCGGTTGAGGTCTAGGACTATGGAGATGCGGCGATTGGCTGGCAAGTGTGGGGCTTCAGCAATCAATGGCTTTGTGTGCGACAACCCCATAACCCCCTGAAAACGAGCTGGGTTTACACCATTGCTCAGCAAAATCCGGCGGGCCGAATTGGCCCGATCTGCAGACAATTCCCAGTTGGAATATCCCGGCGTCTCACTCGGAGTACTATCCGTATGCCCTTCAATTTTGACCGGCCACGGAAGCGGCGCCAGCACGCGCGCCGTCGCCCGAACAAGGTCCTCTCCGGTACCATTCAGGGCGCCGTCGCCGGTCTCGAATAGGGGTCGAATAGCCATATCGGTAAGATCAATCCGCACCCAGTGATCGTCACTGGTCACCCGCACACTGGCGCCATACGAGGCGAGCGCTACTTCTGCCCGCAGCGCTTCGGCAAGAGTGTCAGCCGCGCTCACTGCCCTCTTAGACGACACCTCGCCGCCAAACTGGCGCGCCAGCTGGGCTTTATCTTCCGAAGAAATACCGTGCACGATCCACATCACCAGAAAGAAGGCGCACAACGCTGTCAGGAAGTCTGCGTAAGCAAGCTTCCAGTTCCCGAGCCGTCGGGCGGGCGCAGCAGGCCTTCTGCCTGAAACACGCCGGATTGAATAAGCCTCAGCCATATCTCTCCTGTTTGGCCGTTCTGGCCACAGTGCTGGCATACGCGTTTAGGGTGAAGATCAGCCTTGATGAGCGATGTTGTTTTATTTGAAATTTTATCGATCTCGGACAACAAGAAAGCTGGCACGGAGGAACATATGGCAAGAGTTACATTTTTAGGCCTGGGCGTGATGGGCTTTCCCATGGCAGGTCACCTGGCGCGCGGGGGGCACAAGGTGCGTGTCTGGAACCGTTCTGGTGCCAAGGCGGCTGACTGGGCGCAGACCTATCAGGGTGAGGCCGCTGACGATCCGGCCGCAGCAGCATTCGGCGCGGAAGTGGTCTTCATGTGCCTTGGCGATGACCCTGATGTCGAAGCCGTCTACGATGCGCTCGAGCCCAGTGTTGGCGGCGGCATGCTGATTGTCGACCATACAACGGCCAGTGCGGGCCTTGCCCGGCGCCTCAACGCGCGCGCAGCAACCAAGGGCGCCCATTTCCTCGACGCGCCCATCTCTGGCGGACAGGCGGGTGCTGAAAAAGGCCAGCTCAGTGTCATGTGCGGCGGATCGGCTGAGGCCTTCGCCCAGGCTGAGCCTATCATGTCGGCTTATGGCAAGCGAATTGTCCATATTGGTGAGAGCGGCGCCGGGCAGTTGGCGAAAAGCGTCAATCAGATCTGTATCGCTGGACTGTTGCAGGGGCTTGCAGAAGGGCTGCACTTTGCTGAGCAGGCCGGGCTCGATATTGAAACGGTTATCTCTGCGATAAGTGGCGGCGCGGCGCAAAGCTGGCAAATGGAGAACCGCTGGCAAACCATGCGCAACGGTGACTATGATCACGGCTTCGCGGTCGACTGGATGCGTAAGGACTTGCGCATCGCGCTCGAAACAGCGCGGGAAAACGGGGCAAGTCTGCCGACCACAGCAAGTGTTGACCAATACTATAGCCAAGTCCAGGCGATGGGTGGTGGCCGCTGGGACACCTCATCCTTGCTGGCGCGTCTCACGCAGAAGTAGATTGGCCGGCCGGGCGAAGACATGTCAGCAAACAAGACGCAAGCAACGCGAATTGATCCGGTAGAGTTTCTTAGCGGCGTTGAACCAGCCCAACGTCGATCAGATGGGCTGGTGCTGCTCGAGATGTTCAACGGCATCACCGACTTGAAGCCGAAAATGTGGGGCCCCAGCATGGTCGGCTATGGCCGTTACCGTTACCAGTATGAAAGTGGCCGCAAAGGTGAGTATTTTCTGACCGGATTCAGTCCGCGAAGACAAAACCTCTCTGTGCACATCATGCCGGGCTATCAATGGGGGAACATGCAGGCAAACCTGTCGAAGCTTGGCAAGCACAAGCTTGGCAAGTCATGCCTTTATATCAACAAACTGAGCGACATTGACATGGCCGTGCTGGCAAACATCGTGCGCGAGGGGCTCGACTATATGTACACCCATTATCACACGTCGGCTGAGTAGATCTGTGAACGCTATGCAGCGCGCGCCGTCTCGATCTTTCGGGCGAAACCTTCGGCCCCGAAACAGCGAACTGACAAGGTGCCGATCGGTGTTTTCAGATCAATAATCTGCGTGACCAGGCCAAAACGAGGCGTGACCGACTTAATGCTGCGCAGCGGCAGGATGACCGAAAGCTGTTCGGGGTCTTTGTGAATGCGCTTGTTCAGACCATTGGGGTGGAACTCCACCGCGCTTTCGGTCAGATACAGCGTGCCGCCGACCCAAAGCCCACCCATCAGCTTCTTGACCGCTTCCGTACCGAGCCGTCCGCCTGGACCGAGCAGCCGATTGGCGGTCTCTCCCATTTCGGCGTCTTTCATCAGGGCATTGCCCATCTTCTTGGCGATCACATTGTCCGGCTTGTCCACGTCTGTCTTTCCGTTCTCAGATCTTGATCAGTTCAGACCTTCAGCCACCTTGTCGGCGGCATAGGTGATAATGCCCGCCGCGCCGGCTCGCTTAAACGACAGCAAAGCCTCTTGCATGACACGCTCGCCATCGATCCAACCATTCTGCGCACCGGCCTGGATCATCGCGTACTCACCGGACACCTGAAACGCAATTGTCGGCAGGCCAAACGCGTCTGACACACGCTGAACGATATCGAGATAGGGCAGGCCGGGTTTGACCATGACCATATCGGCGCCTTCGGCAATATCCATCGCAACCTCGCGCAAGGCCTCGTCGCTATTGGCAGGGTCTTGCTGATACGTCTTCTTATCACCGATCAACGCAGCTGCTGATCCAATGGCCTCACGATAAGGCCCATAAAAACCGCTCGCATATTTCGCCGCGTAGGACAGGATCAAGGTGCGCGTATGGCCATCTTGTTCCAGTGCCGCACGAATAGCGCCTATCCGACCATCCATCATGTCAGATGGCGCCACAATATCGGCGCCAGCATCGGCCTGCACAAGCGCCTGATCAACCAGGACCCGTGTCGTCTCATCGTTCAACACATAGCCCGCCTCATCGATGACGCCATCATGTCCATGTGTCGTGAACGGATCGAGCGCGACGTCACAGATTATCCCCACATCGGGCGCGGCATCTTTCATCGCCTTGATTACCTGCGGGATCAAACCATCGGGGTTAAGCGCTTCGCTGCCCAGTTCGTCCTTCCTGCCCGAATGGATGTGCGGGAAGATGGCAATGGCTGGAATATTCAGCGACGCGGCGCGCTTGGCTGCCTTGGCTGCTTCTTTCACATTCAGCCGCGCAATCCCCGGCATGGCATCAATGGGAACGCGGGCGTCCTCGCCATCATGAACAATGATCGACCAGATCAGGTCCGCTGGCGTTAGTGTGTTTTCTGCCGTTAGCG
>JBCCMX010000163.1:0-3505 GCA_039026135.1 Pseudomonadota bacterium
CAAAGAAGCCGCCAAATTTGCCCACCAACAGGATAACCGCCAGAAGGGCGATGCCACCTGCGGCTAGCCACAGATTGCGCCGGCCACCAGATGCCGTCTCCAACGCGTCTTCAGAGGTCATTTCATCTTGGTCGGAAGTGGGTGGAACAGGGGCAGAAGGTGAGAGACTGGACATTGCCCCTCAGTGCGATGGCCCACCTCCAAGGTCAAGTCACGGCCACATCTGTCACGCACTGCTCGCCCTCACGCCTCGGCCAGCATTTGCAGGCTCATCTGCCATAAACGCGCTGCAGCCTCTTCATCGGCGATCCAGGCGCGCGCATGCTCCCAGCGCTGGCTCTCGTCGGTGGCAAGCTGAGCAATATCGCAGTCTTCACAATACTCACCGCCGCGGCCTTCAAGCTGGGGAGAGGTCGCCGCCCAGGTCGCCGTGGCGCCGCCCTGCGCCGGCGACTTGAACATGGCCTTGACGATATCGGGAATGGTGCCATCGGGATTTTTCCATCCCAGGGCCGCCATCTCCTCATCGGTCAGGTGGCGTTGCAGCGGGGTAAAAATGCCGCCGGGATGCACGCTGAAGGCGCTGATGCCATACGCATCCCACAGCCGGTCGGCGCCCAGTGCAAACAGGGCATTGGCCGACTTGGCCTGCGCATAGGCGACCCACTTGTCATATTCATCGCGTTCATAGTGCGGATCATCCCAATTGATGCCGCCGCGAATATGCGCGGTTGAAGAGAGCGCAACCACACGCGATCCTTCGGCGCGCTGCAGGGCCGGTAAAAGGCCAAGGGCAAGGGCCATATGCCCCAGATGATTGACGCCGAACTGGCGTTCCCAGCCCGGTCCAACACGTTCCAGCGGACAGGCCATAATCCCGGCATTGTTAATAAGAATATCAAGCGCGCCGCCCTCTCCGTCATAGCGCGCGGCAAATGCGCGAACACTGGCAATGTCTGCCAGATCCATCGCCGCCACCGTTACTTTGCCAGGCATATCGCCAAGCGCCGCTTTGGCGACGTCCGGGCGCCGCGCCGGCACGGTAACTTCGGCGCCCGCGCCGCAAAGCGCCTGTACCGTCTCAATACCAATCCCGCTATAGCCACCCGTCACGATCGCCCGCTTGCCGGACAGATCGATCCCGGCCACCACTTCCTGCGCGGTTGATTTTGCACCAAAGCCCGACCCGATCGGGGCCTGACGGCCCGCTTCTGCGCTGCCAGCTGACATGGTCCTCTCCTTTTTTCTGAAAGCCTGTCAGCCTGTGCACTTCCTGACAAGCCTCGACAGAAAAGCGCCGCATTTCTGGTTCAGGTCAACGGCGATACCCCTTGACGCGTTGGAGCTGCCTTTATGTCTCGCCTGATGACCCTGATTGCCTTGGCCCTCTTCTCAGCCGCCGCGGCCAGCGCGCAATTTGGCCCTAAGCCCGACACGCCGCGCTCAACAGAGGAAATCTACGCAGACCGCGCCATGCAAACCGCGGCCGGTTTCCTTGAGGCCAATTTTCAGGATGTGGCGACCAGCGAAGACGGTGTTGATCCTGAACGCGCTGCATTCTGGTATAGCGAGGCGCGTTCAAGCTATACCGCATTGTGCGAGAACCGCACACAGCCGGTCGATGCCTGGTCTCGCAACTGTTTCAAGCTCGGCTTTCTCTACCTGCGCGGCCAGGGCACGCCGCAAAACTATCCTGAAGCTGAAAAACTGTTCCTTACAGCCTGCGAGCAAGGCGACCATATCGATTCCTGCCTGCGTCAGGCCCACACCGATCATACAGGCAGCGCCGGACAGAAAGACTGGTCGCGGGCTCGCAAACTGTATGACCGCGCCTGTGACGCCGGCTCGCCCTCTGGCTGCGCCGGGCTCGGCAATATGCTCTACCGCGCGCAAGGCGGCCTGCCAGATCGCTCTCGCGGCGCCCGGCTGCTGCAAGGGGCCTGCGCGGATGACTATCTGTGGGCATGCGAGCGCCTGACCGTGTTTGGCCTGCCCAGGTCCAGCTTTCAGTAAACCCTTTTCCTCCGCGCTTGCCCGATTCCCCCATTGGGGGAGGTAATCTGGCCAAAAGTGCAAAAACGTTCCATGTTAAACAAAAAGGCACGGTGCTTGAATAGATTTCGAGACGCCGCGCCACTCGGGAGGAAAATATGGAACAGCTGCAGGGCATGGACATGTCCTTTCTGTCAATGGAACGTCCCCATACGCCGATGCATATTGGCTCCGTGATGATCTATGACCCATCGACAGCCCCCGGCGGGTTTGTCCGTTTCAAAGACATTCTGCGCTTCATCGATGACCGCAAACACCTCTCGAAGACCATGCGACAGAAGCTGGTCAAGGTGCCGCTCAGCATCGACTATCCCTACTGGATGAAAGATCCAGACTTCGATCTGGAATATCATGTCCGCCATATTGCCCTGCCCAAGCCTGGCGACTGGCGCCAGCTGTGTATTCAGGCCGCGCGCATTTTCGCTCGCCCGCTCGATCTTGCCCGCCCGCCGTGGGAGATGACCGTTGTCGAAGGGCTTGATGCGATTGAAGGCGTGCCGAAGGGTTCCTACGCGATTGTCAGCAAGATGCACCATGCCGCGATTGACGGTATTTCAGGCGTCGATGTGATGGCCGCGACCCACACACCCTATCCAAGTGTCGCGCCACCGAACGAGCCGGACAATTGGAACCCCGACAAGGACCCGAACAAAGTCCGCCTGTTTGCCAAGGGCTATGTCCGCGCCTGGGTCAATCCGGTGCGCCAGGTTGGTGTCGTTGGCCGGTCCGTACCCGGTATTTACCGCGCCGCACGCGGTGTGATGAAAGGTGACTTTGATATTGACGCCGCCAGACGTGCCCCGCGCACACGCTTTAATGGCAAGGTGACGCCCCACCGCGTGTTTGATGGCCGTACGTTCAAGATCAAACATATCAGCCAGATGCGTCAGCTCGCAGAAGGCTGCAAAGTCAATGATGTCATCCTCGCCATTGTCGGTGGCGGACTCCGCAAATATCTCGAGTCCAAAGGCGAGTTGCCGGAATCAACGATGACGGCCATGGCACCGATTTCGGTCCGCGCCGACGCGGAAAGCAAGACTGCCGGGAACCAGGTCTCGGCCATGGTCGCCCCGCTCGGCACGCATATCGCCGATCCGGTCGAACGCCTCCAATACGTTTTCGACCAGACCAAAAAGTCGAAAGCCATGACGAATGCACTCGGCGCGCGTCAGATGACAGAGGTCAGCAAGTCCTCACCGGCCCTGTTCATGGCGCTCGGCGCGCAATTGGCCTCCAGCCTTGGCCTTGCCACCCGGCTAAAGCCGATCATGAACACGATTGTCACCAATGTACCGGGGCCGCAGGTCCCGCTTTATTCCGCTGGCGCAGAACTCGTCGCGATCGATGGCATGATTTGCCTGGTTGACGGGATCGGGCTCGGCCACCCTATTCAGAGCTATCGCGACAAGATCTCGGTCTCGTTTACCGCCTGCCGCGAAATGATGCCGGATCC
>JBCCMX010000164.1:0-3337 GCA_039026135.1 Pseudomonadota bacterium
CAGGCACACCGCTCTCACCAAGCCGCTGATAAGTCTCTTCACGTCCGGACATCGGGAAATGACGAAGCGACGACAGCAAGGCATAGCCATAGCCGCGATAGGCCATCTGTACTTCAACATCGCCGGCCAGCTGACGATGAGGCTCAGGCATGACATTGCCCTCATAGCTGCCAAGCAGAATCGCCTTCCCGAACATACGCCAGATCCAGTCGCCAATAATGGGCGTGCGCACCAGGGCAGCCGCAACCCCCTCGCCGCCCGGAACATCAAATCCCGCCGGGACGAAAAGGAACAGTTTGCGCACGCGCTCAGGCCGGCGTGCCGTAAATTCAGCTGTAATCGGGCCGCCCATAGATAGGCCTACAAGGCCGATTGGCGCGATGACCCCAAGTCTATCCAGCAATTGCAGCAATTCCTGATCATAGAATTCGGTATCATATTTGACCCGCGGCCTGTCAGACCAGCCCCGCCCGAAATGGTCGTAGCGCAAAACGCGAAAGCCAGCGCCCGTCAGCGCATCAACATTTTGGTGGAAAACGAAGTTCGGTGTCGAATACCCGTGCACCATCACAATGACCGGGCCGTCTTCGGGGCCATCCCAGCGATAATGAATACGCCCGGCATCAAGCTCCACAAACTGCCCAGGGGCGGACTTCCGCGCCTCATCATCAAGCGGTTTGAACTCGAAACCCGCCACGACATATAGCGCGCTCATGGCCAGCACGATCAGTATTGAGACGCTCAAAATCCATTTTATGAGCTGCAATATTGCCTCCCGACACCCGGTTTATTTCCTCCAGATTTAGTGGTTTTTTGCGTTTTTGACAGCCGCGTTTTGCCGTGTGTGAAACAACCGGGAATTTGTGTCAATTTTACCACTCCAATACCCTGTTTTTACTAAGTTTTTAGGGAGCCACAAATAGCACCCGCAGATTTCCCTTTTTTGGCAAAACCTCTTATAAAAACAATGTATTTGCACGAATCAGAAAGCGGTGAGACGAATGTCCGAACCAGCAGCGCAAAACCCGGAATACAGCGCCGACAGTATCAAGGTCCTCAAAGGGCTTGAAGCGGTGCGCAAGCGTCCTGGCATGTATATCGGTGACACCGATGACGGGTCGGGTCTCCATCATATGATTTACGAAGTCGTCGACAATGCGATCGACGAGGCTTTGGCGGGCCACGCCGATGAGGTGACCGTCACACTCCACCCTGATGGCAGCGCCGAGATTACCGATAATGGCCGCGGAATTCCGGTCGGTCAGCATGCAACCGAGGGGCGCTCGGCCGCAGAGGTGATCATGACGGAACTGCATGCCGGCGGGAAGTTCGACAATAACTCCTACAAGGTGTCAGGCGGTCTGCATGGGGTCGGTGTGTCGGTTGTGAACGCGCTGTCCGACTGGCTGGAGCTTACCATTCACCGCGACGGGTTTGAGCATCGGGTCCGCTTCGTTGAAGGCGGTCGCACCGAGGCTCCGCTGGAACAGATCGGTCCTTCGCCCAAGACCGATAATGGCGCCGACTATACCGGTACGGCTGTGCGCTTCATGGTCTCGGGCGCCACGTTCACCATGACGGAATATGACCGCAAAACACTGGAGCACCGGCTGCGGGAACTGGCCTTTCTAAACTCCGGTGTGCGCATTGTCTTTCGTGACCTGCGCGAGGCCGAAGCGTTTGAAACGGTGCTTGAATATGCCGGCGGCGTGGCAGCCTTTGTCCAGCATCTCAATAAAGCACGCACCGCACTCATCCCGGAGACCATTTTCGTAACGGGCGAGAAAGACGGCATCACGGTCGAAGCGGCGATGGAGTGGACTGATAGCTATCATGAGAGCGTGTTATGTTTCACCAACAATATCCCACAGCGCGATGGCGGCACCCACCTTGCCGGCTTCAAGGGCGCGCTGACGCGGATTATCAACAAATATGCGAGCTCAACCGGCATCGCCAAGAAAGAGAAAGTCGACATTTCCGGCGATGATGCCCGTGAGGGGCTGACCTGCGTGCTCAGCGTCAAAGTACCGGACCCGAAATTTAGCTCGCAGACCAAAGACAAGCTTGTCTCGTCTGAAGTGCGCCCGGTGGTCGAAAGCCTGCTGAATGAAAAACTGGCGGAATGGTTTGAGGAAAACCCGAAAGAAGCCCAACTCGTTATGCAGAAGATTGTCGAAGCCGCCGCTGCGCGCGAGGCGGCCCGCAAGGCGCGCGAGTTAACCCGCCGCAAGACAGCGCTCGACATTACCTCCCTGCCCGGCAAGCTGGCCGACTGTCAGGAAAAGGACCCGGCGAAATCTGAGCTCTTCATCGTGGAGGGTGACAGCGCCGGCGGCAGCGCCAAACAGGGCCGCGACCGCGCCAATCAGGCCATCCTACCCTTGCGGGGCAAGATCCTGAACGTAGAGCGCGCGCGCTTTGACAAGATGCTGTCCTCTGATCAGGTCGGCACGCTGATCATGGCGCTTGGCGCCGGCATTGGCCGTGACGAGTTCGATATCGAGAAACTGCGCTATCACAAGATCATCATCATGACCGATGCCGATGTGGATGGCGCGCATATCCGCACGCTCTTGCTGACCTTCTTTTATCGCCAGATGCCGGAAGTGATCGAGAAAGGCTATCTCTATATTGCGCAGCCGCCCCTCTATAAGGTCACGCGCGGCAAGTCGGAACGCTATTTGAAGGATGATGAGGAGCTTAACATCTACCTCATTGATGAGGGCACAGCCGGCGAAACGCTGATCCTGTCCGACGGCACGCAGATTGCCAGCGAAGATCTGCGCGAGCGTGTGCGCCACGCCGCGGCCTTCAAACAGGCATTGTGGCGGCTCTCATTGCGCGCGCCGGGCGAGATCGTGGAACAGGCGGCGATTGCCGGCGCACTTGCCGCAAGCGCTGGGCAGGCGGAGGCGGAGACCACGGCTGCGCGCCTGAACCTGATTGCTGAGGAAGGCGAGGACACATGGCAAGGCACGCTGGAAGATGGCGATCTGATCCTCTCGCGCCAGGTACGCGGCGTGGAAGAAAAGGCTGTGCTGGACCGCCAGCTGCGCGCCAGCGCGGATGCGCTGCGCCTGAATAATCTCGCCGACAGCCTTGGCGGGATTTATGCTGACCCCTCGGTCCTGCGCAATGAGAAGGCCGGCGAGGTTGACGTCACCGGCCCGATTTCACTGCTCGAAGCGGTGCTTGCCGCCGGCCGCAAGGGGTTGAAAATTCAGCGCTATAAGGGCCTTGGCGAGATGAATGCCGATCAGCTCTGGGAAACAACGCTCGACAGCAATGCCCGCACGCTCTTGCAGGTTAAGGTCGAGCATGCCGATGAGGCGGGCGA
>JBCCMX010000165.1:0-3148 GCA_039026135.1 Pseudomonadota bacterium
AATCGGGCTGAGCGCACCAAGCAAGGCCGATTTGTCGGCGCCGAGTGCCTCAATTGCAGCCAGGGTGAGCGCGCCGTCTTCGTCCATCGCTCCGACCCGCGTGCGCCGCAGCTGGGAGACATGTCCCTGCGCGCCGAGCGCTCGTGCAAGATCGCGCGCGAGTGCACGCACATAAAATCCCTTGCCGGAAACAACCCGTATCACGGCGTGGTCTTGCGTCGAGGCCGCCAGGAGTTCGGCTTCATAGACACTGACCTGCCGGGGGGGAATCTCGAAAGCCTCGCCGTCACGCGCAAGATCATAGGCGCGCTCTCCATCAATCTTGATTGCAGAGAATTTTGGCGGGACCTGCTCAATCTCGCCAATAAAGGCAAGGATGGATGCTTGGATGTCATCGTGTGACGGCCGGACATCAGATCGGGCGGTGACCTCGCCTTCCTTGTCATGGCTGGATGTCGAGGTGCCCCATTCAATCGTGAAAACGTATTCCTTGTCGCAGTCCATCGCCCATTGGGCGGTTTTCGTCGCCTCACCGAAAGCGATTGGCAGGATGCCGTCGGCCAGCGGGTCCAGCGTGCCGCCATGGCCAACCTTTTGCGCATTGAAGAGGCGCTTGAGACGCCCGACAACTTGCGTCGAGGTCATATCCAGCGGTTTGTCGACGGCGATCCAGCCATGCACCGGATCACCTTTGCGTTTGCGTTGCCGTGCCATTTCAGGGCTCCTGAGCCCACTAGCATGGTTCGGACATGCGCAGGGGCGAAAACACCGCGCTGCTATAGGCATCCCGATTTCACGTCAAGGCATGGTCTGATCTGTCTAGCTTACGGTCAGGGTGGCCAGCGCCTGGTGCAGGATACGGGCTGTGCTGAAGGACAAAGCCGGCGCCCGCCAGGACGCCCACCATCATGACCCGTTTTTCGAGGCCGCGTGCCGTGAACACGGATTCCTGGAACGTTGGCTTCTCGCGCGGTTCCATATGAACTCCCCTTCTTTGACAAAGGGGACTACGCAATCGGTGTGCCAGTTATGGTGAAGGGAGGGTAAACAGGTAGGGGGCCGTCTTGTCGATCACATCCTGGACTGGTTTTCTCGGGCGGCCGTCGAGATGGATCATGACAGCTGTTACGAGCGCTTCGGCGATAATTTCCTCACCGCGAAAGCATGTCTGCTGGAACACGACGCGCACACCTTTGGTGCCAACATAGCGCGAGCGGATCCGCAAGAGATCATCGACCTTTGCGGCGCGTTTGTAATCCACCTCAACCTTGATCAGTGTGAAGGCAGCCGGGTCTGGTCGGTCAAGCAGCGACTGGTGGCTAACGCCGACATCGCGCAGGAAGTCGGATCGCCCGCGCTCAAAAAACCGCAAGTAATTGGCGTGATAGACCATGCCGGTGAAATCGGTGTCTTCATAATAGACCCGAATGTCCAGCCAGTGCTGGCCCTGATCGTCAAACGGGGGAGAAAATTGGCTCATCGGTCTAGTGACGGAAATGGCGCATGCCGGTCAAGACCATTGCAAGGCCCGCCTCGTCAGCCGCCGCAATGACCTCATCGTCGCGAATTGACCCGCCGGGCTGGATAATCGCGGTGGCGCCGGCCTCAGCCGCTTTCAGCAGGCCATCGGGGAAAGGAAAAAAGGCATCGGATGCGGCGACACAGCCCTCAGTGCGGGGCGTATCCCAGCCGGCAATGCTGGCCGCATCCTCGGCTTTGAGTTTGGCGATGCGCGCACTGTCAATCCGGCTCATCTGGCCTGCGCCAATCCCAACTGTGGCGCCGCCGCTCGCATAGACAATCGTGTTTGATTTGACATGTTTCGCAACGCGCCAGGCAAAGAGTAGATCTTCAATCTGCGCAGGCCCGGGTTTGAGTTTGGTGGCTGTGCGCAGGTCGCCCGCGCTGATGCGGCCGCTGTCGCGGTCCTGGATCAACAGGCCGCCGGCGACGGTTTTGATGGCCGGTCCGGGGGCCGCAGGATCGGGCAGCTCGTCGGTCAACAGAAGACGCAAGTTCTTCTTCTTGGCGAAGATGTCGAGCGCCTCATCGTCAGCGCCAGGTGCAATCACCACTTCGGTGAAAACCTTTGTGATTTCTTGGGCGGACTGGGCGTCGAGTGGGCGGTTAAGCGCCACGATGCCGCCAAACGCCGAGGTCGGATCGCAGGCGAGTGCGGCTTGATAGGCGGCTAGTATAGAGCCGGCCTGCGCCGCGCCGCACGGATTGGCGTGTTTGATGATGGCAACGGCTGGGGTTTCGGGCCCAAGTTCGCCAATTAGTTCATATGCAGCATCGGTGTCATTGATATTGTTGTATGACAGCGCCTTTCCCTGAACTTGCCGCGCGCTCGCGACACCGGGCCGCCGGCCGGGTGTCGCATAGAATGCGGCGGTTTGGTGCGGATTTTCACCATAGC
Source organism: Pseudomonadota bacterium (assembly GCA_039026135.1). GTDB lineage: Bacteria > Pseudomonadota > Alphaproteobacteria > Caulobacterales > Hyphomonadaceae > Henriciella. The sequence continues at coordinate 2,420 of JBCCMX010000165.1, forward strand.
GCAAGGCGCTGTTCAGACGGCCGCCAAACGCGACCCAGTCTGGCGCGGCGGCATCAATCTGTTTGGCATACCAGTTGGAAATAGCCGCATCATAAGCCGCTGTGCGGGCATAGGTCTTCGCGGCGAGCGCCTGGTTGGTCTGCTGGTGAACTTTGCCGCCAGTCTCGTGCATCTCCGCAAGGACGCGGTCGAGATCGCCGGCATCGGTACAGACCGAGACGAATTGACTATTCTTCGCCGCCGCCCGCAGCATGGCCGGCCCGCCAATATCGATATTCTCGATACACATGTCGAAATCGGCGCCGGCGCTCACCGTTGCCTCGAATGGGTAGAGGTTAATATAGACAAGATCGATGGGCGAAATGCCATGGTGGGCAGCATCAGCCACGTGGCCATCATCATCCCTCAAATAGAGTAGCCCGCCATGCACCGCCGGATGAAGGGTTTTGACGCGCCCATCCATCATTTCAGGGTAGCCGGTCAGGTCCGCGACGTCTTTTACGTTCAGGCCGCCATCCTTCAGGGCTTGCGCCGTCCCGCCGGTGGAGATGAGCTCGACCCCCATCTTGTCCAGCGCTTTGGCCCGATCAATCAGGCCTTCTTTGTCGGATATAGAAATAAGCGCGCGGCGGATCGTGTTGGAATGGGACATTGTTGCCTTTTGGAAATACCGGATTTGCCCGCCCGCCTAGCACGGCATGAAGCGGCGTCAACATGGCGACAGATTTC
>JBCCMX010000166.1:0-2756 GCA_039026135.1 Pseudomonadota bacterium
CGCTCGGCACCTTGAATGCCGTCGCACAGGAAGGCGGCGCGGCTGCCGACCGCGTCTTTGAGATTGTCGATGCCGTTCCGACTGTGGCTGATGTGCCGGGCGCCCAGCCGCTCAAGGCGGCGCGCGGTGCGATCTCGTTTGATCATGTGCATTTCAGCTATCCTGATGGCACGCCTGCCCTCAATGGTCTGTCATTGAGCGTCTCGCCCGGCGAAACAGTTGCCATTGTCGGCCCGAGTGGGGCGGGCAAGTCGACCATCTTCAACCTGATCCTGCGCCTCTATGATGTCAGCCGCGGCGAGGTCAGTGTGGATGGCCAGCCCATTCGCGGGGTCGCGGCGCTCAGCTTGCGGTCTGCGACAGCCCTGGTCGCGCAGGATACGGCGCTGTTTGATGATACAATCGCCGCCAATATCCGTCAGGGGCGCCTCAGTGCCGGGCACGCAGACATCATCGCCGCTGCCAAGGCTGCGAATGCGCATGACTTCATTGAGGCCATGCCCGGCGGCTATGATGCGCCGGCCGGCGAGATGGGCCGCAACCTTTCGGGTGGCCAGCGCCAGCGCATCGCGCTCGCCCGCGCCATTTTACGCGATGCGCCAATCCTCCTGCTTGATGAGGCAACCTCGGCACTCGACGCGCAAAGCGAAGCCAAGGTTCAGGCTGCGCTGGCCGCCTTTTCGAGCGACCGCACCACGCTGGTCATTGCCCATCGCCTCTCGACGGTCCGCGCGGCTGATCGCATTCTGGTACTCGAAGATGGTGTGCTCGCCGAACAGGGCAGCCATGAGGCCTTGATGGACAAGAATGGCGTTTACCGCCGTCTGGTGGATCTTCAGCTCAGTTAAGCGCGCTGGCTTGCATGTCAGCGGCCGCTTTTTCAAAAAACTGTGCCAGCACGTCGGCATCCTGCGCGCCGCTAATGGCGTATTGGCGATGGGCAATGAAGGTCGGTACGCCGCTGACGCCCATTTGCAGGAAAAGCGCCTGCTCCTTGCGCAACCGGTCCGTATCTGCGCCTGAGGACAACAGATCCGACACCAGATTTGTGTCGAGACCGATCTGGCCGGCGACCGAGACCAGCACCTCATGCAGCCCGACATCTTTGCCATCGGCAAAAAAGGCCTTGAACAGCGCTTCTTTTGCGGCCTCGCCCTTGCCTTGTCCTTGCGCCCAACTGATCAGGCGATGCGCATCAAATGTGTTAGGCCGCCGCTCAATTGCGTCGAAATCAAACGGGATGCCGGCCTGCTCGCCAAATTCAATGAGCGTATCGCGCATCGTATTTGCGCGCGACTTGGTCGCTTCATTCGCGCCGAACTTCGCTTGCATATAGGCTTTATAGTCTGCGCCGCCGGCCGGAATGTTCGGGTCCAGTTCATATGGGCGAAACACCAGCTCAACATCAATGTCCGGGACGAGCGCGCGTGCCGCTTGCACCCGGCGCAGGCCGAGCCAGCACCAGGGGCAGACGACATCTGAAACCATCTCAATGTGAACTGTCATGCCCGTCTCCTGAACGCTTTCGTCAGTTTGACGCAGCGGTGCAGATTTACAAGAGCGCAGCCACGACCAGGCCGGCCAGAACGATCAGGCCCGCGCCGAGATTGGACGTGAAGACGCCAAGCGCTCGCGCTTCGCGGTCCTTGCTCAGGCGTGTGATCTGCCAGATGGCATGGGCGAGGAAGGCCAGCCCCACAATAGCGCCAATGCGTCCGGCGCCGGCAAACAGCGCGCCCGCTGCGATCAAAGCGGTGGCCGCCAGTTGAAACACGAAAATGCCCGTCAGCACCTTGTCGCCGAACAGACGCGCGGTTGATTTCACGCCCGCCAGCGCATCATCCTCAACATCCTGTAGCGCGTAGATCGTATCATACGCGACCGTCCAGCAAACAAGACCAAGATAGAGCACGACGCTTGCGCCGGTCACATTCGCGGCTGTGGCCGCGCCGATCAGTACTCCAAAGTTGAATGTGAAGCCGAGCCAGGCCTGCGGCCACCAGGTCACCCGCTTCATATAAGGGTAAATCGCCACCAGGGGCAGGGCGAGCAATGACACGATTTTTGCGTCAAAGGGCAGGCAAAGCCAGACCAGAAAGCCAATGGCGAGCTGAGCGCCAAGAAAGATATAGGCCTCGCGCAGGGTGACCTCGCCGGCCGGAAGAGGACGGCTCGCCGTGCGCTCAACCTGCCCGTCAATCTCCCGGTCTGTAATGTCATTCCAGGTACACCCGGCGCCGCGCATCGCAATGGCGCCCACCGCAAAGAGAAACACCCAGAACAGATCGATCCAGTGAAACCCGGTCGGGATGCGCATTTGCGCCAGCCCCATCCAGCATGGCAGGAAGAGCAGCCAGATGCCAATCGGACGATCAAGCCGTGCAAGCGCTGCGAACGGGCGCGCACGCTCTGGAAGACCGCGCAGCCATTCGGGAAATGCGCTGTCTGCCGGGGTCTCTCGGCCGGGTTGAACGTCCGGCTCTGACATCGAATCAGATGGCTCTGTCATGACCGGTCATATAACCTGTTTTTATCGCCATGCCATGACTTAACGAACGCGCGGGCTGCACCTATACACCTGAAATGGCTCATATTCCCCGACTTTTTGTGGACCAAAGCCTGGCGGCCGGCGTTGCCTGCAGGCTGCCGGACGGCCAGGCAAAGTATCTCACACGCGTCATGCGTTTGGAGGCCGGCGCGCATGTAAGGGTATTCAATGGCCGCGATGGTGAGTGGGATTGCGCGCTTGATATTGC